>JBKJWA010000195.1:0-4397 GCA_046716705.1 Gaiellaceae bacterium | reverse complement strand
TGTCGAGCCCGCTCGTCACGGCCTGCGACGTGCGCTCCGACGACGACGTCGCGCGCGTCTTCTCGGAGGTGGCCGACGCATTCGACGGCGGTCTCGACCTGCTCGTGCATTCGGTGGCTTTCGCCGCGGCCGAGGATCTCGAAGGCCGGTTCACGGACACGCCGCGCGACCGCTTCTGGCTCGCCGTCGACGTCAGCGCGTATTCGCTCGTGGCGTGCGCGCGGGCGGCGGAGCCGCTCATGGAGGCTCGTGGCGGCGGCTCGATCGTCACGATGACGTACCTCGGCGGCGAGCGCGCGGTGCCGCATTACAACGTCATGGGAGTCGCGAAGGCGACGCTCGACGCCTCGGTGCGCTACCTCGCGTGGGACCTCGGGCAGAAGTCGATTCGCATCAACGCGATCTCCGCCGGCCCCGTCCGAACGCTCGCGGCAAGGTCGATCGCGGGCTTCACGACGATGGAGGAGATGTTCGAGCAGCGAGCCCCGCTCCACCGGCACATCGAGGCCGACGATTGCGCGGCAGCTGCCGCGTACCTGCTCTCCGAGGACGCGAAGAACGTCACGGGTACGACGTTGTACGTGGACGCCGGCTATCACGCGATGGGGATGTAAGCCCCGGCGGCGGCTGCTCAGACCCGGTGAAGCCGGTACCAGCACGGGTCGATGCTCTTCAACGGCCGAGGCAGCACACCCTCATACGGATGCTCATCGACGATCCGCCATCCAGAGAACGTCGCTTCGAGGTCTTGTCGATCCGCCGGGCGGCAAGGGTCCTCGGCGGGCGCGGGCCCAAACCAGGAGCAGCAACGTTGCGTCGGGAGCGGCGACCGCATGGACCTCCGTCGCTACTAGGGACCGTTCCGAATCGCTCAGGTGATTGAAGCACTCCATGTCCAACAGGAGGCTGAAGTTCGAGCCAACGTTCGCGGCTCGAAGAGCCGTCACGTCGCCTTCTTTGAATGTGACGTCAACACCTGCTTGTTCCGCGCGATGACGCGCCGCATCAATGGCTTTCGGTACCACGTCGATTCCGGTGACCTGCCAGCCCCGTTCGGCCAATTTCACCGACCATCGGCCTGTGCCGCATCCAAGATCAAGGGCAGATCCCAGGGGCGCCGCGCGGGTTTCCTCGATTGACGCGAGCAACTGGTCGAACTGGGGGATCATCGTTTCGGCGTCCGACTCCCACGGCGTAACGCCGAACCTGTACGCGAAGCGATACCAGCGACTCACGATGCTCCTAGACGCCCTGAGAATAAGTGGTGGATACCGCTTAGTCGAGCTCGATCGTCTTCACTGGAAGCTGCGGGAAGCGGGCGGCGATCGTCTCGGCAGCGCCCTCTTCCAGCCACGAGGCGTTGTCACCCGTGCGCGTCACGACGACGATCTCGTCGGCGTCGAACGTCCGCAGAGCATCCTCGACGGCGAGCAGCGGGTCGGAGTCCCCGGCCTCCGCCTCCACGTGCTCGGCTTCACCCTCCGTTGCGGACGCGACCTCCTCTGCCGTGCGCTGCGCCTCTGCGCGCGCATCATCCTCTGCGTTCGTAAGCCACTGGAGCCGCGACTGGCGGACGGCGGGTGCGACGACGTGAACCGCGCCGATATCGCCGCCGAGGGCGTCGCGAAGCGCGCCGGGTGCATCGGGGACCGAGCTGACGACGAGCACGTTTCGCATAAAACCGTTCTATCCGTTTCCGGTTTCGAGAAACGGCCCGAAACGGGCGGAGAGCACCCTCGGCCACCGCCCGTCTAGGTGCGTGATGGTTTGCCGGCCGCGCAGCGGGGCTATATCGATTACTCCCGACGAATGAAGGGAGCACTCATGGACGACCAGACGGAGGGAAAGTCCAAGCAGGTCGAAGGCGAGCTCAAGCAGGCCGAAGGCGAAGGCCAGGAGACGTGGGGCAACGTCAAAGAGAAGGCCGAGGATGTCGCCGACAAGGCCGGGGACGTCGCCGAAGACGCCGCTGAGGACGTCAAGGAGGTCGCCGACGACGTGAAGGACCACGCGGAAGGCGTGTGGGACAACGTCACGGACGCGATCGACGAGCACAGCGGTGGTCAGAAGGAGAGCGACGGCGAGACGAGCGCACCTCGAAGCTAGTCACCCGTTCAACGGATCACCGAGAGCCGGGTAAAGCCGGCTCTCGTCTTTTAAGGTCAGGCGCTCAGCTGGTACGGAATGCGCAGCGCCTCGGCCCGAGTCTCGCACAACGGCGTCATCGCCTCGATGCCGAGAATGTCGAGCAGCCGCCGGACTGAGCCGTCATGGGGAGCGACGATGACGAGGCGCGCACCTTGGCTCTTGGCCATCCGCGTGAGCCTGAACAGGGTCCGAACGCCTGCGCTGTCGACGAAACCGACCTCTGAGAGATCGAGCACGATGACGGTGGCGTCTCGACCCACCGCTTCCACGTTCTCCTCCCAACGCGAGACGGTGGAGAGATCGAGCTCGCCCTTTACCTCGACAACGGAGGGTGCGTGCCTCATTTCACTACGACTGGGATTCCCAACCCCTAAGTCCGCAAACCCGATATCTCGTCGCGTTACCGGCTAATCTCAGGCCGATGGCCGTTCGTCCCCTGAGGTTCGCGGGCTGGCGGAGGTATCTGCTCGCTCTCGCCCTGACCAGCCTCGGTGTGTTGGGGACGCAGCTCCTTGCGGGGAAGATGTTCACGACGCCGCTCGTCGGCACCGTCGTGCTCGTCTCCGTCTTCCTCGGCATCGGGCCGGCTCATGTCGCCATCGGGGCCGCGTGGCTCGGCCTGCTGCTCTACGAGGAGCCGCGCTGGGATCTCATGATCGACGACAACACGCACGCGCGGCGCTGGATGGTCAGCCTCGTCGTCGCCCTCGTGCTCGTCTGGATCGCGTGGTATCTCCAGCGGCTCCGCCGCAAGGAGGCGGAGCGCGCCGCCCAGGCCGAGCAGGCGTCGGCAGCCGCGACGGACCTCCAGGAGCTCGCGCGCGCCCTTTCTGCCGCCGCGACACCGACGGAAGTGGCGCAGGCGCTCGTGTCCCACATGCCCGATCTCCTGGGCGCGGCCGGAGGCTCGCTCGGGCTCATCGAGGACGGCGAGATCGTCATCATCGACCCGGGCTCCGCGACGCGCGCCGCGCTCCAGCCAGGCCTGCGCCTGCCCCTGTCCGCGCGCGCGCCGATCGCGGCCGCGGCGCGCACGGGGAAGCCGGCGTATGCGAACACCCGAGGCGAGCTCGAGCGCGTGTACCCCGACGGCGCCCGCCTCGTCCGTTACGCGGCCTCGTCGCTCGCCGTGCCGCTCAAGGTCGCGGGCGAGGTGGTTGGCTCGACGGGGTTCCCGTTCGCCCATCCACACGCGGTCGACGAGGACAAGGTCGCGCTGGCCACGGTGGCCGCGGAAGCCGGCGGACAGGCGCTCGAGCGCGCGCGCCTGCACGAGCTCGAGCAGTCCCAACGGGTGAAGGCGGAGCTCGCCGCCGACCGCACCAGGCTCCTCCAGGACGTCGCCGAGGCCCTGTCGGCGGCAGGGACGGCCGCCGACGTGGGGGAGGTCATCGTCGGGCAGGCGGCCGGCGCTCTCGCCGCGGACGCCGTGCTGGTCTATGCGCGTGGCGACCGCGGGCGCCTGGAGCTGCTCGCTCACAGCGGCTTTTCGGACGAGGCGGTCGAAGCCAAGCGGGTCGTGCCGGCGGACGCCTCGTCACCCGAGACCGACGTCGTCGCATCCGGCCAGCCGCTGCCGCTCCGGACACGCGCCCAGATCCTCGAGCGCTACGGCGAGGTGCAGCCGCCGCCGTTCGAGCCGGACGAAGAGTCGTCCTACTGCTTTCCGCTCACGACCGGGACGCGGACGCTCGGCGCAGTGCGCTTCGTCTATCGCGCACCGACGGTGCTCGATTCGGGCATTCTCGCCATCGCCGGGGCGATCTTCCAGCAGGGCGCCGTCGCGCTCGACAGGAGCCTCGGCTACGAGGAGGAGCTCGTCACCCGCCGGCGCTCCGAGCGGCTGCAAGCCCTCACGGCCGGCCTGTCCGGAGCGCTCACGTCGCGAGACGTCGCCGCGATCTTCATCGAGGAGGTCACCGCCTCCGTCGGCGCAGACTCTGCCGCCCTGAGCATCGTCGACGTCGAGGCCGGGCACATGGTCCCAATTGCCTGGAGGGGCATTCCGGACGAGCTGATCGAGGAGCGCGGCGTGCCGCTTTCGGCCGACCGGCCGGGAACCCGGGCGCTGCGCCGGAGGCGTCCTGCGTACTACGAGAGCGTCGAGCAGCTCGCCGGTGACTTCCTTGCTTCACGAGAGCGCGGCGAGGCGACCGGCATGCAGACGTTCGCGTTTCTGCCGTTGTGGGCTGCCGGCTCGGCCCTTGGGCTCGCGGTGCTCGCCTGGCGCGAGGCGTCGAGCCTCGCGC
>JBKJWA010000194.1:0-4864 GCA_046716705.1 Gaiellaceae bacterium | reverse complement strand
CCTCCGAGAAGACGCGCGCGACGTCGTCGTCGGAGCGCACGTCGCAGGCCGTGACGAGCGGGCTCGACACGCTCTCCGCGAGCGCCCGAACGGAGCTCTCGATGCGCTCGCCCTGGTACGTGAAGGCGAGGTCGGCGCCCTCGTCTGCGAGCCGCCGCGCGATCGCCCAGGCGATCGACCGCTTGTTGGCCACCCCGAGCACGAGCCCCTGCTTGCCTGCGAGCGCCTTCCCCATGGCAGGCGCGAGTGTAAACCCGCTTGACGTGACACGCGGCCGTGCCTAGCCTGACAGCCGATGCGCGCGCTCCGCCCAGTGCTCGGCCTCGTCGTCGTCGTCCTGCTGTTCGCGGTCACCCCCGCGGGCGCGGCGAACTCCGTCACGTACCAGGATTCGACGGGCGAGGACCCCACAGGGCCTGACATCACGACGGTTGTCGTCTCCAACGACGACACCGGGAAGCTCACATTCCGGGTCAACATCCCGAACCGTCCGCAATACGCCACGGACATCGCGATCGACATCTTCGTCAACACAGACGACAACGCGACGACGGGCAGCGCCGAACTGCTCGGCGCCGATTACGTCATCGAGCTGTTCCGAGGAGAGGTGTCGCTCTTCCGGTGGGACGGGACGACGTTCACTCGCCGTCCGGGCGATCCGCCCGCGACATCGCTCATCTACTCCTGGTCGGGCGGCGTAACGGTCACGATCTCGGCGAAGGAGCTGGGGAACACGAAGAAGTTCGGCTTCGGCGTTCTCGCCATCACAGGGCTCGTCATCGACGACGTCACCGGCGACATCGATGACACGAACGCGAAGAGCGACGTCGCGCCGCCCTTCAGTGCCGGCTTCTACCAGTACGACGTGAAGCTCGCCCCGGTACGCGTGGTCTTCAAATCGCTCTCGACCGCTCCGGTCAAACCGAAGGCGGGGAAGACGTTCACCGTACGTATGGCGGCGACGCGCTCGGACACCGGCGCGCCGATCGTCAACGGGCAGGTCGACTGCGTCGCGCGGGCCGGCACGAAGAACGTCGCGCCGAAGTCCGAGCGGTTCGCCGCCGGCAGGGCGACGTGCGTGTTCACGGTGCCGGCGGGAACGACGGGGAAGACCCTGCGTGGAACGATCACGATGATCTTCGAGGGCAAGCGGCTCACGCGGCCCTTCAGCGGCAAGATCGGCTAGTTGCCACCCTCCTCGTTTCGCTACCGTGCGCAGCTCGTGCGGCGCCCGGTCACACTCGTACTGCTCGCTGTCGGCCTCGTAGGCGCCGGGTCCGCGACCGCTGCGCTGCCCGGCGGCGTCGCCGGCGGCTTGACGATCGAGAAGCTCCGCGACCACCGGATCCAGGTTCCCGCTCGACCGGGCGTGAACCGGACGACGGTGATCGTCACGCTCGGCCTGCCGCCGCTGGCCGCGAGGACTGCAGAGCGAACGATCTTCTCGACCACAGCGCGGAGAAAGCTCGACGTCGCGAGCTCGTCCTCGAAGGTCTACCTCGCGCGGCTGGCCGCTGCGCAGGAGCGCGCGGTGGCGACGCTGCGCCGGGAGATTCCCGAGGCGAAGGTGTCGCGCCGGTACCGCATTCTCCTGTACGGGCTGGCCGTGAGGCTCCCTGCCCAGAAGCTCCAGCGGCTCATGCAGCTCGGGTTCGTGAAGGACGTGTACCCGAGCGTGAGCTACACGCTCGCGATGAACCGCGGCCCGTCGATCATCGGCGGACCCGCGTTTCGGGCGGCGACGGGCGCCGGCGGCAACGGCGTGAAGGTGGCCGTCGTCGACGACGGCGTCGATCCGCGGCATCCGTTCCTCGATCCCGCAGGCATGAGCTTCCCGGCCGGCTTCCCGAAGGGCACGCCCGGCTTCACGACGCCGAAGGTGATCGCGGCGCGCGCATTCTTCCCCGAGAACTCGACCTCCGAGTCGCGACAGCCTCTGGACGAGTCGAACTCGTTCCACGGGACGTTCGTCGCCGGTGTCATCGGCGGCGCGGAGAACACCACCGCGCCCGCGAGCGTGCCCACGACGTGCGTTGCGAGCTCGGGGGGCTGTCACGGCCGCATCACCGGCCTGTCCGGCGTCGCACCGCGCGTCCATCTCGGCAACTACCGCGAGTTCAGCCAGCCGGCGACGCTCGGAGGCAGCTGCAGCGCCAACACGCACGAGATCATCCCCGCCTTCGAGGCTGCGGTCGCGGACGGGATGGACGTCGTGAACTTCTCCGGCGGCGGCCCGCAGTCCGACCCGGCCCGCGACCCGATGGTGCAGGTCGTGACGAACGTCGTCAATGCGGGCGTCGTGCCCGTCATCTCGGCCGGCAACGACCGTGAGCTCTTCGGCCTCGGCACGGTCGGCAGCCCTTCGACGGCGCCCGATGCGATCAGCGTCGCCGCCACCGCCAACAGCCACATGTTCGCGAGGGGTCTCTCGCTCGTCGCACCCGCCGGGCTCGACCTGATGCCGTTCCTGCCGGCACCGGGGAACATCCCGTTCGCATGGACGAACGCCGACCAGCAAATCGTCGACGTCGGCTCGATCACCGGCAGCGACGGCGCGCCCGTCGGCCGCCAGCTGTGCGCGGCCACGCTGCCCGCCCGCTCGCTCGCCGGCGTCGTCGCGCTCGGCTCGCGCGGAGGCTGCTCGTTCGAGCTGAAGGCCCGAAACGCGCAGGGCGCAGGCGCCACCGGGCTCGTGCTCGCCGACGATCGCGCCGGCGACCCGGGTGTCATCCCGTTCAACCTCGCGGTGCCTGCGGGGATGATCTCCGACCTCGACGGCGCACGCATTCGTCAGGCTCTCGCCGGTTCGGGCGGCCGTGGACGCTTCCGCGTGACCGCGGACGAGCATGCAGAGGTCTCGACGAGCTGGGCCGGAGTGCCCACGGCGTTCTCGTCGGCCGGGCTCACTGCATTCGGCCACAAGCTCAAGCCGGACATCGCCGCTCCCGGTGACAACATCATCTCCTCGACGCTGCTCGAGTTCGCCGGTGACCAGTACGCGATTCTCGGCGGGACGAGCTTCTCGGCGCCGCACGTGGCAGGCGCGGTCGCGCTCCTCCTCCAGCGGCATCCTTCGTGGACGCCGAAGCAGGTGAAGTCCGCTCTCATGGCCACGGCGAGCCCCGCCTGGGGGAACTCGAGCCGGACGGTCGAGGCTTCGGTGCTCATCCAGGGAGCGGGCCTCGCGAACCTCGGCGCGGCCGACACGCCGTTGCTCTTCTCCGACCCTCAGTCGCTCGCGTTCGGCGACCTCGCCGTGACGGCCGGCGGAGGGAGCTCCTCGCTCATCGTCGCTCTCAGCGACGCCGGCGGCGGAGGAGGGACCTGGCAGGTAGAGGTACAGCCCCAGGCGTCGACTGCGGGCGCGTCGGTGTCGGCTCCCCCGGCCGTCACGATCCCGCCCGGCGGCCAGACGACGTTCCAGATCACGGCCGCCGCGTCGAGCTCGGCGGTCGGCGCCGACCAGTACGGCTTCGTCGTCCTCCGCCGCGACGGTGTCCAGCGCCGCATCCCGTACGGGTTCTCGGTCACCCGCCCGCTGCTCGGGAGCGCCCAGGTGACGCCGCTCGCGAGGACGCAGACGGGCGATACGCGCACCGGCGCGAACCGCGCGCGCATCTACCGCTGGCCGACCGAGCCGTTCGGCATCCTCTCGCTCTTCGGCCTCGACCAGACGGCCATCGAGGACGGGGCCGAGCGCGTGTACTCGATCGACATCCCGCCCAACACCGTGAATTTCGGCGCCGTCGTCACGGACCCGCCGCTCGACATCCGAGCGAACATCCGCGATCTCCTCCACGCGAACGCCCCGATCCACCCGTGGCTGCTCGGGTCGCTCGACGAGAACAACGTCCAGGGCTACGGGGGCACGCCGATCAACATGAACGGCTATATGCCCGACTTCATCTTCAACGTCGGGGCGACCGGCGCCGTGCTGCCCGCGCCCGGGCGCTACTACATCGCCGTCGACTCGGGCCGCGACCCGTTCTCGGGCAAGCCGCTGGCCCGGAGGTACGTGCTGCGCTCGTGGATCAACGACGTCACGCCGCCCAGGGTCCAGGTGATCACGACGCGGGTCTCCACGGGGCGGCCCAGCATCGTCGTGCGTGTGTCCGACGCGAAGTCCGGCGTCGACCCGCTGTCGCTCCTCCTGCTGTACAAGAACGAGCAGATCTCGGCGGTGCGCTACGACCACAAGACGGGCGTCGCGGTGTTCCCGATCCCGAAGGACTCGCAGCCGCTGCTCCCCGGCCCCGAGTTCATGCGGATCGTGGCCGGCGACTTCCAGGAGGCGAAGAACGTCTCGACCCCAGGTGACGAGGCGATGCCGAACACCCGCTTCCTCGGCAGCCGCTTCTCGGTCGTCGCCCGCCCGGTCGTGACGTGGGTCACGCCCACGAAGGGCGCGTGCCTTCCGCGCCGGGCGGAGCTCGTCGTCTCAGCCTCCTCCCCGGCGGCGATCTCCTCGATCGGCTTCTTCGACGGGAAGCGCCAGGTGGCGCGGGTCAAGAGGTCGGAGCAGGGAATCTTCCGCGCGATCTGGCGAACGGGCGGCGCGAAGAAGGGCCCGCACGAGCTGACGGCCATCGTTTCGGACACCGCCGGACGCGAGGCCGAGGCCCTCCGGCGTGTTCGCGTCTGCTGACCTGCCGGTCGCAGTCGTCACGGGCGGTTCGAGCGGCATCGGCGCGGCACTCGCGCGGCTGCTGACGACGCGTGGCTGGCAATGCGTCCTCCTCGCGCGCGGCGCCGAGCGGCTGATGGCTGTCGCCGAAGCGCTGGGCGCCGAGCACGAGACGTGCGACGTCGGCGATCGCGAGGCGGTCGACGCAATGGCGGCGAGGGTCATCGCCCGCCATCCACG
>JBKJWA010000193.1:0-3585 GCA_046716705.1 Gaiellaceae bacterium | reverse complement strand
TGCCGGTCGCCTCCACGCCGACGACCCGGCGTGTGCGCGCGGGCGACGCGGCGGCGATGCCGATCAGCGTCACCATCTCCTGCGTGGCGAGCCGGGTAACGGGAGTCTCGCGGCGAATGGGCCACAGTGCGCGGATCGTCACCTCGGCGCGCAGGGCGGCCTGGCGCTCGACGATGCGGCCCGCGATGTGCTCGGCGAGCTGCTCGACGAGGAGTGCCTCCTCGGCCACGACGCCGTCGATCGCCTCGTCGAAGAGCTCCGGGAAGCGCGACATGTGCACGCCCTTTTGGTCGGCTGCGAGGTCGACGGTGCAGTCGATCGTCGCGGCCATCACCGTCTCCGAGTCCTTGCTCGCGATGCGCACGGCCTTCGAGACACCCGTGACGCCGGCCCGGGTCAGCCCTAGCCGCACGTCCGGCGTCGATGCCTGCAGGTCGTCGGTGACGCTGAGCTTCGTCGTCTCGCTCACGCGGACACGCTAGCGCGCCACAGTCGCGTCGGAGCAGAATAGGCACGAAGCTGGCACAGACACGTAACTCGTGCCTGGCACCAGAACGCCTTGAGCACTCGTGTTCGAGCAGCCGCTGCAGCCGATCGGCCTCAGCGTGGTGCACACGCCCATGGCGGGGGTCCCTGCCTAGCGGAGGAGCCGCGAGAGCCGGCGGTCCTTGAGCACCCGGCCTCCGGTCTGGCAGTTCGGGCAGTAGTAGACCGTGTGCTCCTCGTAGTCGACGCGGGCGATCGGCGTTCCGCACTCGGGACACGGCTCGCCGAGGCGGTTGTGGACGCGATAGACGGCCTTGTCGCCCTTGCCCTGCTCACGGAGCTCGAGGGCGCGCGACAGATCCACGCGGATCGCCGCCGCGAGCGTCTCCACCTCCTCCGCGCTCAGCTCGGTCGACGACTTGAACGGCGACAGCCGGGCTCGCAGGAGGATCTCGTTCGCGTGAGCCCGCCCGATCCCGGCGATCGCGCGCTGGTCGCGCAGCAACGGATGGAGCTGCCGGCGTTCCCGTCCCAGGATCTCCGCGAGCGAGGACGCGTCGAGCTCGAGCGCGTCGGGGCCGAGGTGGGCGAGGTCAGCCTCGAGCGCCTCGGGCGTCACGAGCCAGACCCCGGCGCGCTTCTTCTTGCCCGCCTCGGTGAGCACGAGCTCCGCGCCTCCCTCGAAGCGCAGGCGGAACATCGGCGTCTTCGGCCCCTTCGCCCCCGGCCCGAGAAATCGCAGCCGGCCGGCGCTCATCAGGTGGACGCGCAGGACGAGGTCGTCGCCGTCGATGGGGAACAGGAGATTCTTGCCGCGCCGCTCGGCGCCCTCCAACCGCCTCCCGCCGAGCGCCGAGAGCGGCGGGTCGAACGTCTTCAGCGTCGCGATGTGTGCCGGGCCGGCCTGCTCGATCGCATGGCCGCACACGAGCGGGTCGAGCTCGCGCACCCACGCCTCGACCTCCGGCAGCTCAGGCATCGAGCGGCGAGGCGGCGACGGCAGGCGCGTGCTCGCGGATCGCGTCTTCCATGCGCCCGATCGAGCGTACTGGCGACAGCAGCACAGGGAGTCCGGCAAACGCTCCTCCGATCGCGCCGACCCAGAGTGTCTCCCGCAGGCCGATCTGCGTAGCGAGCACGCCGCCGACGAACGACCCGAGCGGAATCACGCCCCAGACGATGAAGCGCCGGGACGCCGTAAGCCGGCCAAGCATGCGGTCGGGAGTCACCGCCTGCTGAAAGCTGATGCCGGTGACGTTGAACACGACGGCTGCGAAGCTGACGAGGACGAAGCTAGCGACGAGGAAAGGGATTGGCGACGACTGGGGTGCAGCCGGGAGGAGAAGGAATGCCGGGCCGAAGAGGAAAGCTGTGCCCACGATCGTCTTGCCCACGCCGAGTCTGTCCGAGATCCGTCTCGCGAGCATGGCGCCGAGCAGCCAGCCGACATTCCCGATGCCGAAGACGATCCCGACCACAGCGGCCGACAGGTCGAGCTCGCGGATCGCATAGACGAGGAAGATCGAGCCGCCAAGAGATCCGAAGCCGTTCGACAGCGCCACGCAGGCCGCCATCGGCCGCCAAAGACGGTGGCCGAGTAGGTAGCGAAGGCCCTCCATGAGCTCGTGCCGCATGCTTCGCTCCTCTGCGAGCTCGGGCGGCGGCTCTTGGCGCCGGATGGCAAGCACGAAGCCTCCCGAGACGAAGAAGCTGACCGCGTCGACGAGGATGGCGTACGGCGCCGTGATCACGCTGACGAGCACGCCGGCGATTCCGGGGCCGCCCAGCGAGGCCGCGGAACGGCTCACCTCGAGCTTCGAGTTGCCCTCCACGAGCTGGTCTCGGGAGACGAGCGATGGGAGATAGGACTGGTACGCGACGTCGAAGAACACCGTCAGCGTGCCCACGACGAAGCCGACGACGTAAAGCTGCCAGATCGTCAGGGCGTCGAACGCATAGAAGAGCGGTATCGTCGCGAGCGCCAGCCCGCGGCCGATGTCGCCGATGACGAGGATCGGTCGTCTGCGCAGGCGGTCGACCCACACGCCAGCCGGTAGCGCGAACAGGAGGAACGGCAGGAACTCGGCGACCCCGACGGCTGCCACCTCGAACGCGCTCGCGTCGAGGACGAGGATCGCGGCGAGGGGGATCGCCAGCTGTGAGATCTGTGTCCCGACCAGGCTGATCGTCTGCGCGGACCAGAGCTTCAGGAAGTCCGGGTGCCGCCACAGCCCGCCGTGCGGCCAGAGGCTACGCATGCGGCTCGTCTCCGCCCACCGCCGCCATGCCGATCGTGGGCTCCAGCACCGCCTCGATCGGCGCCTCTGGGGCGTCGGGGATGGAGACGAGGGACCGGACAGGCGAGAGCAGCACGGGCAGGATCGTGAACGACGCGCCGATCGTCCCGATCCAAAGGGTCTCGCGAAGGCCGATCGTCGACCCGAGGACCCCGCCGAGCAGCGTGCCCAGCGGGATCGTCCCCCACATCATGAACCGGCTTACCGCGTTGACGCGCCCGAGCATGTGATCCGGGGTGATCGCCTGGCGCAGGCTCACCTGCGCGATCCGCCAGATGACGAGGCCGAACGAGCTGAGCACGCCCGAGGCGATCAGGAACGGGATCGGTGCGGATTGCGGCGCCAGCGGGACGAGCATCAGCGCCGGAGCGGCCACAGCGCCCGAGAGGATGAGCGCCCTTCCGACGCCCAGCTTCGTGGATGCCCTGCCCGCGACGAGTGCGCCGGCCAGCCAGCCGACGTTTCCCAGCGAGAAGATGACTCCAATCGCGGCCGGCGAGAGGCCGAGCGAGCGCACCGCGTAGACGAGGTAGACCGCGAACGCGCCGTTCGCGCAGAAGTTGAAGATCACCGTGCTCTCGGTCAGCGCACGCAGCCGCCGGTCCTTCCACACGAACTGCATGCCCTCCCAGGCCTCGGCTCGCATGCCCCGCCGCTCTGGGGTCGTTGCCGACTGCACGACTTCCTCGCGCGTGCGGATCCGGAGCACGAACAACGCGGAGCCGAGGAAGCTGATCGCGTCGGTGAGCACGGCCCAGGGCGCCGACAGCAGCGAGACGAGCCCGCCGGCCGAGGCCGGTCC
>JBKJWA010000192.1:0-12012 GCA_046716705.1 Gaiellaceae bacterium | reverse complement strand
CTGCCCACGGTCGGCACGGGAGAGTACGAGTGGCGCGGCTTCCTCGGAGCGAAGGCGCATCCGCAGACGGTGAATCCTGCATCCGGCGCGATCCTCGACTGGAACTCCCGCCCCGCGGCAGGCTGGGGCGCCGCCGACGACAACTGGTCGTGGGGCTCCGTGCAGCGCAAGGACCTGCTCACCACCGCGCTGGGCGCCGGCAAGAAGAGCGTGGCGGAGGTCGTGGCCGCTTCCAACAAGGCGGCGACCCAGGACCTCCGGGTGATGGAGGTGTGGCCGGCGATCGCCGACGTGCTCGCCACGGCCCCGGCCCCGAACCCGCTGGCGCGGACCGCAGCCGATCTCGTGACCGCGTGGCGTGCTGCCGGCGGGAGCCGTCTCGACCGCGACCTCGACGGGCGGGTCGACCATCCGGGCGCGGCCGTCATGGACGCCGCCTGGCCGCTCATCGCGAGGGCCGTCATGCGGCCGGTGCTGGGTGACCTCGTGGAGCGGCTAGCCCAGCTGCACGTCGTGTCCGACAACGCCAACCCCCAGGGCTCTGCGTACATCGCCGGCTGGTACGGCTACGTGGAGAAGGACCTCCGCGCGCTGCTCGGCCGTACGGTTCGGAGCCCGTACTCGACCCGCTACTGCGGCCGCGGCGACCTCGACGCCTGCCGGGAGTCGCTGTGGGCTGCGATCACCGAAGCGACCGCGGCGCTCGCGGCCAAGCACACGTCTGATCCTGCGACCTGGTGGGCGGACGCCCGTGCCGAGCGCATCAACTTCACGACGGGGCTGCTCAGCGAGACGCTCGCCTGGACGAACCGGCCGACCTTCCAGCAGGTGATGAGCTTCAAAGGGCATCGGCCCCGGTAGCTACGCTGGCCGGCGTGGCCGCGAAGCGCTACCTCTTCACGCCCGGGCCGACTCCGGTGCCTCCGGAGGTGCTGGCGGCGATGGCCGCCCCGGTCGTCCACCATCGCTCCGACGACTTCCGGCCGGTCTATCGCGAGTGCCTTGACCGCCTTCAGGAGGTCTGCCGGACGTCGTCCGACGTCCTACTCTTCACCTCATCCGGGACGGGGGCGATGGAGTCCGCCGTGGCGAACCTCTGTGAACCCGGCAGCCGGGTCCTCGTCGTCTCCGCGGGCGCGTTCGGCGAGCGCTGGATCGAGATCGCCGAGCGGTACGGCTGCGAGGTGGCCGCTCTGCGCTACGAATGGGGAGAGATCCCCCGGGCAGAGGACATCGGCGCCCGGCTCGCAGAGCTCGGTGACGCCCGCGCCGTGCTGCTGACGCACTCCGAGACGTCGACCGGCGTCGTCTCCGACCTGCGGGCGCACGCAGAGGCGATCCGGCCTTCGGGCGCACAGGTCGTCGTCGATGCCGTCTCGAGCCTCGGCGCGCTGCCGCTGGAGATGGACGCCTGGGGGATCGATGTCGTCTGCTCCGGGTCTCAGAAAGCGCTCATGACGCCGCCCGGGCTCGCCCTTGCTGCCGTGTCAGAGGCTGTCTGGGAGTCCGAGGGACGCTCGTCGTCGCCGCGGTACTACTTCGACTGGGAGCGGACCCGGAAGGCGCAGGATGTCCTCGACGCTCCCTTCACGCCGGCGGTCTCGCTCGTCGCGGGCCTGAACGTCGCGCTCGGCCTGCTGCTAGACGAAGGGTTGGACGCGGTCTTCGACCGCCACGTCCGCCTCGGTCGCGCCTGCCGCGCCGGTGCAAAGGCCATGGGCCTCGAGCTGTTTTCGCCCGATGACGACTCGTCGGCCGTCGTCACCGCGATCAAGTCGCCGCCCGGAGTCGACGCCGGAGAGCTCGTGGCGGGCATTCGTGACCGCCACGGCGTCCAGCTCGCGAAGGGCCACGGCCCGCTCGGGGCGACGGTGTTACGCATCGGCCACATCGGCTACTACGGCGTCTTCGACGTGGCGACGGCCCTTGCAGCCGTCGAGCTCGGGCTTGCGGATCTCGGCGCGCAGGTCGAGCCCGGCGTGGGTGTCGCTCACGCTCTGGCTGCGTTCCAAAGCGCCCCTGCGTGACACGGGTCCTCGTCAGGGAGCGGATCGCGGACGCCGGCATCGAGCTCCTCCGCTCGCGCTTCGACGTCGACGTCGATCCGGAGTCGCCGCTCGCGGACGTCATCGCGGACTACGACGCCATCGTCATCCGCTCGCAGACGAAGCTCGACGCCGAGCTGCTCGCGCGTGCCACGAGCCTGCGCGTGATCGGACGAGCCGGAGTCGGCGTCGACAACATCGCCGTCGAGGAGGCGACGCGTCGCGGCATTCTCGTAGTGAACGCGCCCGAGTCGACCGTGATCTCGGCCGCCGAGCACACGATCGGCCTGCTGCTCGCGCTGTCGAGGAACATCGCGCAGGCGCACGCCTCGGTCAAGAGCGGGCGGTGGGAGCGATCGCGCTACGGCGGCCAGGAGCTCTCCGGCAAGACGCTCGGCCTGCTCGGCTTCGGCCGCATCGGCCAACAGGTCGCGCGGAGGGCGCTGGCGCTCGGCATGCGCGTGCTCGCCTTCGACCCGTTCGTCTCCCGCGAGCGCTTCCGCGAGCTCGGCGTGGAAGGGGCGGCGACCCAGGAGGACGTGTTCAAGTCGTCGGACATCATCTCGCTTCACCTGCCGCTCACCGACGAGACGCGAGCCGTCGTCAACGCCGAGACGCTGGGGCAGGCGAAGCAGGGCATTCGCATCGTCAATGCGGCGCGCGGCGAGCTCGTCGACGAGGACGCCCTGCTCGACGCGTTGCAGTCCGGGCGGGTGGCGGCGGCTGCCCTCGACGTGTTCTCGAGCGAGCCCTACACGGGGCCGTTGCTCGAGCTCGACAACGTCGTGGTCACGCCGCACCTCGCGGCGTCGACCGAGGAAGCCCAGGACCGTGCCGGGTTGATCGTCGCCGAGCAGGTCGCCGCCGCACTCGATGGAGAGCTCGTCGCGAACGCCGTCAACATGCCGGCCGTCTCGAGCGAGGAGCTCGAGTCGCTCGGCCCGTTCGCCCCGCTGGCAAAGCGACTCGGCACGCTCGCGATGGGCCTCGCCGGCGGGCGTGCCGAGCGCATCGTCGTCTCGTATCGCGGCCGGCTCGCGGATCACGACACGCGCCTGCTGACCGTGGCAGCCCTCAACGGCGTCTTCGAGGGCAGGACCGAGCAACCGGTGAACGCGGTCAACGCGGCGCTCGTCGCCGCCGAGCGCGGCATCGCGGTCGAGGAGCAGTCGGACCGTGCGTCAGCCGACTACACGAGCCTCGTCGAGGTCTGCCTGCGCACGAACGGGGAGGAGACGACGGTGGCCGGCACGACGTTCGGTGGCGAGAGCCGACACTGGCTCGTCGGCGCGCTCGGCTACAAGATCGAGATCGAGCTCGCGCCGCTCATGGTGTTCTTCCAGTACGACGACCGGCCGGGCGTTATCGGCCACGTGGGAACGCTGTTCGGCCGCGCCGGCATCAACATCGCGAACATGGCCGTGTCGAGGACGAACGAGGGCGGCAGAGCCGTCATGGCGCTCTCCATCGATACGCCGGCGCCGCCCGAGCTCGTCACGGAGTTTCGCGCCGCCGGCTTCCACGGCGCGAGCTTCATCCAGCTCGGCTAGCGAGGAGGGACGGGCTCTTCTTCGTAGCTGGGCTCGGGCTTGTGATCGAGCACGGGATGCGTCGTCACGGGCGCGACGACCGGCGTACGCTCCGGCAGCAGCGTGAGCATGCCGAGCGCAAAGGCGGAGAGGGCAGCGATCGTGAGGCCCAGCCCCTCGTGGTAGCCGGCGTTCGTGGCGATGACCATCCAGTCCGAGCCCGTGCCTTCCGCAGGCGGCGTCGTCCACAGGCGCGAGAACTCTGCCCCGAGGACGAACCACGCGCCGGCGACTAGAGCAACGAGCGCTGCCAGCGCGGGTGCAAAGCGAACCGTGCCCAGGAGCCCGAGCAGGATGAGCCCGCCGTACGCGGTGGCGACGCCCGGCAACAGCGAGAGCTGCCAGGCGCTCGCGGTCCACTCCCACGCGTCTCTGTCACTGCCGGCCGGGAAGGGGTAGCCGAACTCCGGGCCGACGAAGGGCACGATCGCGCCCCAGGCTCCGAGCACGACAAGTAGCAGGCCGATCGAGCTAACCGTCAGCCTCACGTCTTACACCTTCCCATGATCGAGATGCGCGAAACTTCCGCGATGCCGGCCGGCGACGTCCCGAAGGCTGTCGAGCGCGTCAGTGCGTACCTGCGAGAGGCGCGCGCCGAGGCGAGGGTGGAGGAGTTTCAGGCGGGCACGCCGACTGCTGCTCATGCCGCGCGCGCCGTCGGCTGTGATCTCCGCAACATCGTGAAGTCGCTCGTCTTCGAGTGTGAAGGGCGTATCGGCGTCGCGATGGTGCCCGGCGACCGTCGCGCGGACGCAACCAAGGTCGCGGCTGCTTGTGGAGCCGGACGCGCCGACATCGCCTCGCCGGCGCGCGTGCAGGAGACGACCGGCTTCGAGCCGGGCGCCGTCTCGCCGTTCGGGCTTGTCCACGTCGATGCTGTGTTGATCGAGCGAACACTGCTCGGGCTCGACCGCGTCTGGGTCGGTGCGGGGTCGACCCGGCACATGGCAGGCGTGGCGCCGGCGGAGCTCGTACGGCTGACGCGAGCCGTCCCCCTGGACATCGTCACCGACGACTAGAATCCGAACCGACCGTGCAAGAGACCGAGAAGATCTGGATGAACGGCGAGCTCGTGGATTGGGCCGACGCCCGGATTCACGTCGCGAGCCACGGCCTCCACTACGGCACCGGCGTCTTCGAGGGCATCCGCTGTTACGCGACCGACCGCGGGCCGGCGGTGTTTCGCCTCCGTGACCACCTCAGGCGGCTCGAGTCCTCGGCGCAGCTCCTCTACATGAAGCTCCCGTACTCGGTCGACGAGCTCCGGGAGGCGTGTCACGAGACGCTCGCCGTCAACGGCATCGACGAGTCGTACCTGCGGCCGATCGCGTTCTACGGCTACGGCGAGCTCGGGGTGCACACGCGCGGCAACCACGTCGACATCGCAATTCTCACGTTCCCCTGGGGCGCGTACCTGGGCGAGGAGGGCCAGCAGAAGGGCATCCGGGCGATGATCTCCTCCTGGCAACGCGTGGGGCCGAACACGATTCCCCATACCTCGAAGGCGACCGGGATCTACCTCAACTCGATGCTGGCGGTGCACGAGGCGCAGCGCGCCGGCTACGACGAGGCCATCCTGCTCACGCACGACGGCTACGTCGCGGACGGCTCGGGCGAGAGCATCTTCGCCATCACCGACGGCGTGATCTCGACCCCTGACCTCTCCTCCTCGATTCTCCAGGGCATCACGCGCGAGACGATCATCGAGCTGGCGCGGTCGCTCGGGTACACGGTCGAGGAGAAGCGGCTCATCCGCGCCGACCTCTATATGGCCGATGAGCTGTTCATGTGCGGCACGGCCGTCGAGGTGACGCCCATCCGGGCGATCGATGACCACGACATCGGCCCGCCGGGGCCGATCACGCTCGAGCTTCAGAAGACGTACGCCGACGTTGTGCACGGCCGCCTCCCGCAGTGGGCCGACTGGCTCGACTACCAGACGCGAACGCCCGCGCAGGCATGACGACTGAGTCTGCGAGGGGGACTGACTTCAGTCTGTCCCCCTCACCGTCAGACGACCGCATTCCCCTGTCGCTGCCGTACATCGATTCCCTCGAGGAGGAGCTCGTGCTCGAGGTGCTCCGCTCCGGGCGGCTCTCCCTCGGCGCAATGGTCACGCGCTTCGAGGAGGAGCTCGCGCGCAGCGTCACGGCCCGGCACGCAGCCGCCGTGTCGAGCGGTACGGCGGGCCTCCATCTCTGCACGCGCCTCGCCGGGGTCGGCCCCGGCGACGAGGTGATCACGTCGCCGTTCTCGTTCGTCGCCTCCGCGAACTGCGTGCTCTACGAGGGCGCCACCCCGGTATTCGCCGACATCGACCCGCAAACGCTGAACCTCGATCCAGCCGCGGTCGAGGCTGCCGTCACCGGCAAGACTCGCGCGATCGTCGCGGTAGACATCTTCGGCTATCCGTGCGAGATCGACGCGTTGCTCGAGATCTGCGATCGTCACGGGCTCGCCTTCATCGAGGATGCGTGCGAAGCGTTGGGGGCGGAGTACAAGGGTCGGCCGGTCGGCTCGCACGGCCACCTTGCGGTCTTCGCCTTCTATCCCAACAAGCAGATCACGACCGGCGAGGGCGGCATCGTCGTCACCGGCGACGAGGACGAGTGGCACCTGCTGAAGAGCCTCTCGAACCAGGGGCGAGCCGACTCCGGTGGCTGGCTCGAGCACGTACGGTTTGGCTACAACTACCGCCTCTCCGAGCTCGCGGCGGCCGTTGGTGCGGCACAGCTCGTGCGGCTCGACGAGATCCTCGCGCTTCGTGCGGCGGCCGCGGCGCGCTACGCGGAGCTTCTGGGCACTGTCGACGGTGTGGAGCCGCCGCTCGCGGACGACGACCACCACGAGCGTTCATGGTTCGTGTATCCCGTCCGCCTGCCCGGGGATGTCGACCGCGAGCGCGTCATCGCGACGCTTGCGGAGTCCGGCGTGGAGACGAGCCGCTACCTGCCGTCGATCCACCTCCAGCCGTACATGCGCGAACGCTTCGGCTTCTGCGAGGGGATGTTTCCCGTCTCGGAGGAGGCGAGCAAGCGATTGCTCGCCCTGCCGTTCTACTCCTCGATCGACGCCGGGGACCAGGAGCGGGTCGTGGACACGCTGCGCCGCGCGCTGGGATAATCGGCTCGTGGCCGACGGCGCGAACCGGATGGTGTTCCTCGGTTTCGGGAAGTACGCGCGGGCGGACAGGATCTACTCTCTCGAGCCGCTCGAGGCCGAGGAGCGCGGGAGCGGCAAGAGAACGCGGGTCTGGATCGAGGGCATCCCCGAGCCGATCGTCGCGTCGCGCACCGAGCGGACGATCCTCCACGACATGGGCCACGACGTCTCGGCGGCGTCGCCCCTCATCGACCAGTCGCTCGAGCTCGCAGAGCTGCTCGCCGAGCAGGCAGAGACGGGGAAGGTCGACCTCGCCGATCTTGGCAAGCGGGCGCGCAGGCTGCTCGAGGCGAGCGCGAGGCAGACCGGCTCCCAGAAGCTGTTCTGAGACTTCGCAAGGACTTCTTCGCCCGGTCGGTCCACCAGGTCGCACCCGACCTCGTCGGGGCCACGCTGCTCGTCGACGGCGTCGGCGGCCGGATCGTCGAGGTCGAGGCGTACGCAGTCGGCGATCCGGCCAGCCACGGCTTCAAGGGGCTCACCCCGACCCGGGTCTCGATGTTCGGGCCGCCCGGGCACGCGTACGTCTACCGCTCGTACGGCGTCCACTGGTGTCTGAACTTCGTGTGCGGAGAGGACGGGTCCCCGCAGGCCGTGCTCATCCGCGCGGTCGAACCGGTGGCCGGCCTTGACGCGATGGCCGCGCGGCGCGGGCTCGACGACCCTCGCCTGCTGTGCGCCGGGCCTGGACGGCTGTGCCAGGCCCTCGGCGTTACGCGGGAGCACGACGGGTTGCGGCTCGACCGCCCGCCGTTCGAAGTGCACGCGCGCGCCGGAGATCTCGACGTGCTCACGGGACCGCGGATCGGGCTCACCGTCGCGGTCGAAGAGCCCTGGCGGTACGTGCTCGCGGGCTCGCGATTCCTCAGCCGGCCGGCGCCGCGACGACCAGTCTGACCCGCATGCCGGGAGCAGCTGCGACTCCCGCCATCGGTCGCTGTGAGAGGACGCGCCCGACGCGCCCCTTCGCCGCCTGACGCCGTATGACGGGGAGAAGCTGGCGCTGGTCCAGCCGCTCCTGGGCCTTCGCAACCGGCAATCCGACAAGGCGCGGAACGACGCCGTAGACCGGCTTCGCGACGACGAGCTGCACCGTGTCGTAGGCGGACAGCCGCGTGCCGACCTTGGGCAGCTGCCCGAGCACGTAGCCCACGCGCTGCCGCGGAGTCGCAGGCTTGAAGATGGCCTCCGCCTCGAGAGGCTGGAGCGCGAGTCGCTCGACGGCCTGGTCGTAGGTGAGGCCCAGCACACGCGGTACCTCGACCTCGTTCGGCTTGCAGTTCGCAGTCGTTTCCGGGCCCGTGCCATAGAAGTACTGAACCTGGCGCGTGCCGCGGCAGTACCCGTTGTCCGCGCGCCACTTGCCGTCGCGGAAGATGACGCTGCGCGGCGACGCGTAGGGATACGACGGCGACGGGAACGCCTCCGGCTCGGCCTCGAGCCGCGGCAGTGCGTCCTCCATGAACGACTTGAAGATCTTGGCCGGGAACGTTCCGCCCGCGACGGGGCTGCCGTGGTACTCGTCGAGCATCGGCCGCAGCCGGTCCGCGTAGCCGACCCATACGGCCACTGCCAGCTGCGGCGTGTAACCGACGAACCAGGCGTCGCCGTAGTTCTCCGTCGTTCCCGTCTTACCGGCGACGGGGCGGCCGTCCGAGAGCTGCGCCTGCTTGCCCGTCCCGCTCTCGACGACGCCCTGCAAGAGGCGGTTGACGATCGCGGCCTCGTTCGCGCCGAGCGCCTCGCGCGTGTACGGGATGTTCTTCTTGTCGCCAATGGAGAGGACTGCCCGCGGGACGTTTCCCATGAGCGCGCCGTCGACGCGCTGCCCGCCGTTCGCGAACGTCGCGTATGCCCTCGCCATGTCCAGCGGGTTCACGGCTTCGCCGCCCAGCGTCACCGAGAAGTACCCCTTGATCGGGCTCTGGATTCCGAGCCTCCGTGCCATGGCGGCGACCGCCTGCGGCCGGACGAGCTCCGTGAGCTGTGCATAGACGGTGTTGTCCGAGTACGTCGTCGCGGTCTCGAGGTCGATCGTCCCGAGGTTCGAGCCCTCGTAGTTCTCGACGCGCCAGAGGCGGTCGCCGAGCGAGATGGTGACCGGAGCCGACACGAACGACGTCGTCGGCGAGATGCCCTGCTCGAGCGCCGCGGCGAGGGCGAACGGCTTGAACGCGGAGCCCGGCTGCCGCTCGCCTTGCACTGCGAGGTTGAACTGGCTCTCGGCGAAGTTGCGGCCGCCGTACATCGCTAGCACGCGACCGTCGCGCGGGTCGATTGCGACGAGAGCAGCCGAAGGCCCGTCGTCATCGGGCAGCCACTTGGCGATCGCTGCGCGGGCGAGCCGCTGGAGGCCGAGGTCGATCGACGTGCGGACGCGCATGCCTCCTCCGAAGACCCGCGCCGTCCCGAAGGTGTCGACGAGCTGCTGCTTCACGTAGTTCGTGAAGTACGGTGCCGGCCCCTGGATGCCGGGAAGACGAATGTCGGCCGGCTCGGGGAGGGGCTCGTGGTCGGCGCGCCAGTACTCGGCCCGCGTGATGTCGCCCTGGTCGAGCATCGCGCGGAGCACCGTGTGCCTACGCGCCTTGGCCTGCCGCGGATTGGCCGCGGGGTCATAGCGCGTCGGATCGGCCGGGATGCCTGCGAGGAGCGCCGACTCCGCGAGCGTGAGGCTCGACGCCCTATGCCGGAAATACACGCGCGACGCCTGCTCGATGCCGTAGGCGCCGTTCCCGAAGTAGATCGTGTTGAGGTACGCGGTGAGGATGCGGTCCTTCGGCCATTGCTGCTCCAACTGCCAGGCGAGCGCCGCCTCTTTGAGCTTCCGCTCGACCGAACGACTGCTCTTGACATAGGCGTTCTTGACGAACTGCTGCGTGATCGTCGAGCCGCCTTCGACGACCGCGCGGTTGCGCAGGTCCTGCCACACGGCGCGTGCGATGCCGCGGATGTCGACGCCGCGGTGCTCGAAGAAGCGGCGGTCCTCGACGGCAACGATCGCCTGCTTCATGACGTCGGAGATCTCCTCGGACTTCACGACGATCCGCGCCTCGTCACCGCGGAGCACGGCGAGCACACGGCCGTCGGCCGTGTAGATGTAGGAGTTCTTGTCGGGGCGGTAGCGTGCAGGATCGAGCTCCGGCAGCTCGCTCGCGATGGCGGTCACGAGGCCGAACGCGAACGACGCGCTGCCGACGAGACCGAGCACGACGAGGAGCGCCAGCAGGCGAAGCTTGCGGATCCTTCGTCGGCGGCGTCTCTCCCCTTGAGAACCGTTAGCCGAGACCAGAGCGCACGGATTGTACGCACTAGAGTTGGCTCACGATGGGGATCTTCGAGCTCATGCGCAACGCTGTCGACGTGCTTCCCGAGGGAGGTCTCAAGGGCAAGCTCGCGCTCGGGCGGCCCCTACGTGTCAAGCTCGGAATCGACGTCACGACGCCTGATGTGACGCTCGGTCACGGCATCCCGCTGCAGCGGATGGCCGCGTTCCAGCGGGAAGGGCACGTCGGCGTCCTCATCGTCGGCGACTACACGACGCGGATCGGCGATCCGTCGGGTCGCTCGGCGTCGCGGCCGGTGCTGTCCGACGAGGAGATCGACCGCAATGCGCAGCAGTACTTCGAGCAGGCGTCGGCGATCATCGACCGGGAACGCACCGAGGTGCGCTTCAACAGCGAATGGTTGGGCAAGCTCGACTACGCGGAGATCGTGCGGCTGACGAGGACAGCGACGGTCGCACGCCTGCTCGAGCGCGACGACTTCGCGAAGCGCTTCGCCGCTCAGCAGCCGATCTCGATCTCGGAGCTCTTGTACCCGATCATGCAGGGCTACGACTCGGTGGCTGTCGAGGCTGACGTGGAACTCGGCGGCACCGACCAGCTTTACAACCTGCTCATGGGCCGAGAGGTGCAGCAGGCGTACGGGCAGGAGCCGCAGGTCGCGCTGACGGTCGAGCTCCTCGTCTCCTGGGACGGGCAGCTCATGAGCCAGTCGAAAGGCAACTACATCGGTCTCGCCGAGGCGCCTGAAGAGCAGTTCGGAAAGGCCATGCGCGTCCCAGATGCTCAGCTCGTCCAGTGGTACCGGCTCGTGATGGACAAGGGCGACCTGCCTGCAGGCGACCCGCTCGAGGCGAAGCTGGCACTCGCGCGCTTCATCGTGTCCCGTTCGCACGGCGAGGCGGCGGCGGCCGACGCCGAAGCGCATTTTACGCGCGTCGTCCGTGAGGGGCGGGCTCCCGACGACGTGCCCGAGGCCGCGTTACCCGAGGGCGACCCTGTGCACCTGCCGTTGCTGCTTGCTGAGCTCTTCGGCGTGTCGACAAGCGAGGCCCGCCGGCTGCTCGAGCAAGGGGCGGTCAGGGTGAACGACGAGGTGGTGACGGACCTTGACCTGCCGCGCGAACGGCTCGCGGGGGCGCTGCTCCAGGCTGGCAAGCGCCGGTACGTGCGGTTTCCTCCCACCTAGCGGTTCCTTTGCTACCATGCCCGAGCCGCCTCGCAAGAGGCTGCAAGAAGCCTGCAATCGACAACGGAGACCCGTCGAGCGAGAAGATACGACCTACGTATCACCTAGCACGAGGGGCCTTCGGTGCGAGCCGGAGGCTTTTTTCGGCCCTCAGAGAGGGTGCGGTCTTTGAAAACTCAACAGCGTGAAACGTCGAGACCCTTCGGCTGGTCCCTCGCGGGAGCAGCGGGAGGGACTATTGAACCCGTCGTGTCCTCTGCGTACTTCATGGGGGACATGACTTTGAGCTCAAGCTCACCTTGATCAGCTTCCAACCCGTGCCGGCTTGCCGGCGCGGACGGAAACGATCTTCACGGAGAGTTTGATCCTGGCTCAGGACGAACGCTGGCGGCGCGCCTAACACATGCAAGTCGAGCGAGAACCTGGCCTTCGGGCCAGGGGACAGCGGCGAACGGGTGAGTAACACGTGGGCAACCTGCCCTCGGCACTGGGATAGCCCGGGGAAACCCGGATTAATACCGGATAGCCTCCGGAGCCTTCGGGCGCCGGAAGAAAGGTGGCTTCGGCATCCGGCCGAGGACGGGCCCGCGGCGGATTAGCTTGTTGGTGGGGTAACGGCCTACCAAGGCGACGATCCGTAGCTGGTCTGAGAGGACGATCAGCCACACTGGGACTGAGACACGGCCCAGACTCCTACGGGAGGCAGCAGTGGGGAATCTTGCGCAATGGGCGAAAGCCTGACG
>JBKJWA010000191.1:0-3601 GCA_046716705.1 Gaiellaceae bacterium | reverse complement strand
TCTCGCACCCCGGCTCGGACGGCATCCGGCGCTCGCTCGTCGTCGGCGACGTGCTCTACACGCTGTCGGAGCGCGGCCTGAAGGGCTCGAGCCTCAGCACCTTCGCCACGCGCAGCTGGACCGAGTTTTAGCCGGTCCGCTGCGAGAGCATCCGCGAGATCCCCGTCACGTGGACGGAGAAGACGGCCTGAAGCGGGCCGACGAGCCGCCTCGGTCCCTCGACGACTTCGGGCGTCGCAGGGTCAAAGCCCGGCTTCAGCTCGACGCTGGCGATCTCCAGCACGTACGACGTCGCGTTGCAGCGGAAGTGCTTGTACTGCTTTTCGACAACTCCGCCCCTGCCCTTTTCCGTGAACTTCTGCTTCAACAACGCTTTGCCGAGGCCGGTGCACTTGACGCTGTCGACCGAGAGACCCCCGTTGACCGCGACCTGCGCCTCTTCGAAACGGTCGATGTACGAGGCGTACGTCTGGCCGAGACGCGAGTACTCGGGGTTCTGTGTGCTCTCGTAGGACGACTGTGCGGTGAGCAGGAGCACGTTGAACTTGTCGAGCAGCGCTTTGAGCTCGTCGCCGAGCGCCTGCTTTTGGCTCGGAGGTAGGCCGATGTTCGTTCCCTCCTGGAGCATTACGCGTGCCTTGGTCACCGACCACGAATGCGGCGTGCTGTGCGCGAGGGCGACCGCCGCCGACCCGAGGAGGGCAAAGATCGAGACCAGCACGACGAGTGTCGAACGCTTCATGCGGCAGCCAGCATAGTTGCGGCACCGCCGTCGTGTCTATCGGGTGCGCGACACAGCGAGTGTGACACTCGAGACACGACTCACCCGCCGCGCGTGGCGACGGCGGGGTCGAACAAGGGGTCGTCGCCCTCCGGCCGTGCGTCGTCGGGTGCATCGAGGTAGTCGTCAGCGTGCCCGAGCGCGGTGAAGCGGAAGGCGAGCGCGATCGCGAACGTCAGCACGCCGATTGCCGCATACACGAGCACGACGTCGTCGGTTGCCTTGATCGCCCAGCCTCCGAGCAGCGCACCCCGCGATGGCTAGAGCTCGATGACGAGCCCGTCGTACGCAAGCTCGTAGCCGTCCGGAGCCGGAAGCTCGTCCGGGCGGTGCGTCAGCAACAACCGCGCTGCGCCGGAGGCATCGAACGCGGCCACCGCCTCGTCGACCGACAGGTGCCCGCGCGGGCTTCCGTCGAGCTCGCCGCGCTCGAGCGTCGCCTCGCAGACGAAGAGGTCCGCGCCCCGCGCTACCTGCGTGAGCCGATCGTCCGGCCCGGAGTCGCCCGAGTACGCGAGCGTGTGCGCGCCGTTCGTGACGCGCAGGCCGTACGTGCGCAGCGTGTAGTGGGGCAGGCGGGTCGCGAGCACCTCGAGCCCGGCCGCGGTTTCGAACGGGACAGCCTCCTCGTAGTCGCGGACGTCGAACGTCGTTTCGAACATGTCCTCCCAGCCGAGGCGCGACCCGAAGTCGCGGATGCGCGCGCGACCCTGCGGCGGTAGCCACAGCTCCGGCTTGCCCTTGCCCTTGCCGGGCCCGACCATGTTCCCCCAGACCCACGGCACGAGGTCGCCCCAGTGGTCGAGGTGCCAGTGCGTGATGACGATCGAATCCACGAGCGGCCAGGCGCCGTTCATGCTGCGAAGGCGGGCGAGCACGCCCGCGCCGCAGTCGAGCAGGAGCCGGCCGGGACCTTCCACGAGGTAGCCAGACTGCGCGCCGCCGGGGTTCGGCCACGCGGGGCTGGAGCCCACGACGGTCAGACGCACGGCCATATACTGCCGCGCGGATGGCCAAGAAGATCCGGGTAGTGATCGCGAAGCCCGGTCTCGACGGGCACGATCGCGGTGCCAAGGTCATCGCACGCGCTCTGCGCGACGCCGGCATGGAGGTCATCTACACGGGTCTGCACCAGACCCCCGAGCAGATCGTCGAGACGGCGATCCAGGAGGACGCCGACGCGATCGGCATCTCCGTTCTCTCCGGCGCGCACATGACGCTCGTGCCGCGCATCATCGACTTGTTGCGCGAGAACGAGGCGGACGACGTGCTCGTGGTGCTCGGCGGCACGATCCCGACGGACGATGCGCGCGCGCTGAAGGACGGTGGTGTGGCCGAGGTGTTCACTCCGGGCGCGACTACGAGCGCGATCGTCGATTTCCTGCGCGAGCGGGTGCCGACGACGTGATCGGCGTCGAGCGCGACGGCGGCGTCGCGATCGTCACCATCGACCGCCAGGAGGCCTTGAACGCGCTCGATCCGTCGACGCTGACCGAGCTCCGCGACCGGCTGGCCGAGCTCGCGGACGACGGAGAGGCGCGGGCGATCGTGCTGACCGGCGCCGGGGATCGCGCATTCGTCGTGGGCGCCGACATCAAGGCGATGTCCGCGATGGACATCGGCCAAGCTCAGGCGTGGGGCGCGCTTGGTCACGAGACGGCGTCCCTCCTCGAGACGGTGCCGAAGCCGACGATCGCCGCAGTGAACGGGTTCGCGCTCGGCGGGGGCTGTGAGCTCGCGCTCGCGTGCGACGTGCGCTACGCCTCGAGCGCGGCCAAGCTCGGCCAGCCGGAGGTCTCGATCGGGATCATTCCCGGCTGGGGAGGGACGCAGCGGCTGCCGCGGGTGGTGGGCATCGGCCGCGCGAAGGAGCTGATCATGACCGGCAGGCTCGTGGACGCCGAGGAGGCTCTCCGCATCGGCCTCGTGAACGCCGTTTTCGAGCCGGAGGAGCTGCTCGAGAAGGCCATCGGGCTGGCACGCGACCTCGCGGCGAAGAGCCCACTCGTGCTGGCGGCGGCGAAGCAGGCGATGAACAGGACGCTCTACGGAGACCTCGGCGCCGAGGCGGTGGCGTTCGCCGGCCTCTTCGGCTCAGACGATCAGCGCGAGGGGATGGCGGCGTTCGTCGAGAAGCGCCCGCCCGAGTTCACCGGGCGCTAGGGCTTCGAGGTAGAAAGCACTACGCGGCCGGCCTTGTAGGCGAGGGGCCGGACAGCAGCGGCAGCGAGGGTGCCGAACGTCGGCTCGGTGAGCACGAGCACGCTCTTCGCGAGGAGGTTCGGCGCGGAGACCGCGCCCACGACCTTGCCGTGCCCGAGGTCGATGTTCACGGCCTCGGCGACACCGAGCAGCAGCGGACGCCGCATCCTGTCGAGGACTGTTCCCGCTGGGAAGGCCTGGAGGTTCGTGACCTTGAGCGTGAGCTGTCCGGTCGCCGCCTTCGTCACGAGCCCGGAGACCGTCAGTGTCACGGTCGTCTTCAGAGACGTGGCGAAGATCAGGCGCTCGGCCTTCAGGAGATATGGATACGGATTGACGGCTCCACCGTCGTTCGGATGCACCTCGAAGTGGAGGTGGGGGGCGGTGTGGTCGGCGTCTCCCGAGTTGCCGACGTAGCCGATCGCCTGGCCCGCCGACACGGTGGCGCCGTCCCGGAGCCCGGGCGCGTACGCCATGCCGGGGACGCACTGGCCGCGGTTGTCGTTCCCCTTCGTGACGTCGTTGTTGAGGTGGATGTAGAGGTACGTCGTGCCACTCTTGCCGTAGAGATAGAGCATGCAGCCGGCCGACGAAGACGACGTCCAGTACTTGATCTTG
>JBKJWA010000190.1:0-8609 GCA_046716705.1 Gaiellaceae bacterium | reverse complement strand
GTCGGTGACCGGCTTGGTCCACTCACCCCTATGGCCGACGAGCGTCCTGCCTACCTGCGCTGTGCCGGTGATCGTCGGCGGCGACGTATTCACAGGCGCCGCCGTGCTTGCCGCCGTACCCGTCGCGGCCATCATGCCGAGGCCGAGCACGAGAGCGAGCGTTGCTCCGATACCGAGGGTCGCTCCGAGGAGCACCCCGCGCTTCTTCGTGGAACGAGACATCGTCTCTCCTTCGTTTGAGCTCATGCTGAGTCACGAGGGCCGGTTTTGCCCTCGCGTG
Source organism: Gaiellaceae bacterium (assembly GCA_046716705.1). Classification (GTDB taxonomy): domain Bacteria; phylum Actinomycetota; class Thermoleophilia; order Gaiellales; family Gaiellaceae; genus PALSA-612. The sequence goes on along the minus strand of JBKJWA010000190.1, from coordinate 8,329 downwards.
TCTGACTGCCAGGTGTCGATCGGTACCCACCTGGCCACCTTGTAGGAGTTCTCGCCGAGCCACATCTCGGCCGACCCGACCGACGTGTGGTCGAGCCAGCGCTCGACGGCGTCCAGAAACACTGAGGATTGCGGGGTCCGACTCCTGCTCGACGAGCACGTCGACCTCGCGGCGGTCGCCCGCAAGCGAGATCCGCTCGGTACCGAACGCGACCGTCAGCCGCTGAGCAAGCGCGTTTGCGCTGGCCGCATCCGCTACGACGATCCGCATCTCCATAGTCGACCCTCCCTCGGTTGCCTGGTCGCCGACCAATGGCTAGGGCCGGCTCGAAGCCGCTCCAACCCGATCGCTGAGGGTAGGTCGTCACGGGGCCGGTTTCTTTGGCCACCGCTGGGATTACAGTGCAAAGCCAGTTGCTATGGCCCGCAGCACGCAGTATAGCACCGATCAATTACTCACTGTGGGAGCCCTCTGGGCAATACTTCGATGCGGTAAGCTCTTGGCACGACCCGCCTCGTGCCCCCCGGAGCATGACGAGCGAGCAGATCCCCCATCTCCGCGTCCTGATCGCCAACGAGCGACGCGACCGGCTTGAGCTGCTCGCGCAGGTCGTGACGGGCCTCGGACACGACGTGATCGCACGCGAGATCAACGTCACGGAAGTCGGCGCGGTGACCGCGAGGGAGCGGCCGGACGTCGCGCTCGTCGGGTTGGGGCTCAGCTCCGACCACGCGCTCGAGCTCATTACGGAGATCGTCCACGAGGCGACGTGCCCCGTGATCGCGCTCCTCGCGGCCAAAGACCCTGCCTACATCCACGAAGCGGCCAAGCGCGGTGTCTTTGCCTACATCGTCGATGCGGGCGCAGAGGAGCTACAGAGCGCAATCGACATGACGCTCCAGCGCTTCACCGAGTACCACAACCTTCAGGGAGCCTTCGGGCGACGGGCTGTCATCGAGCAGGCGAAGGGCATCCTCATGGCGCGACACGCAATCGATCAGCAGCAGGCGTTCGAGATGCTTCGCGCGCACTCGCAGCGCAACGGACGAAAGGTCGCCGACGTCGCGGAGGCGATCGTCGACAGCCACCTTCTCCTGCTGACGCCGCTAGAGATGCCGGCAGTCGTCACCGCCGTGCACTCGGACGGCGAAGCGATCGAGACGGCGGAAGCGTCAGCGTAGGTCCCGGGGGACTCAGAGCGCGATCGGGTGCCTTCCGCGCGCGCGGGCGAGCTGCGTTCTTCAACAGCGCTGAGATCCGGCCCCTTCAGACTCGCGGGCGCGCGCCAGGTCCTGATACGGCGCGCGTCGTGGGCACGTCTTGACGCTACCTCTCGATCTCGGCGACGACAGAACCCTCCACCGAGGCCGACGGGAGGTCGTGATACTCGCTGCCGAGCATGACGTCCTCGAAGTCCACGCGGACGGTGTCGCCGGGGTCACACCCGTCCAGCTCAACCCGGATCGTTCCTGAGGACTCCTCCTCCGCCGAGGAGAGCTCGTTCTCCCGGTCCTCCGCGTCGAGGGCGAACATGCCCGCACCTTCGGGCTCCGTGTAGACGAAGTCGTTGGGGAGGGTTGTCACCGGCTCGCGTTCGACGTCGGCGCGCACAGCGGTCACGATCCAGAACGAGCTCGGGGACTCGTCGCGCGGGGGCTTCCCGGCGAGAACGTGGACGGCTTCGGTGTCGCGGTTGTCGTAATCGTACGGCCCGCACCACGCGCGCATGGTCTGTGGGAAAGCCGCGGTCGAGCCGTCGGCGCGCGTGAGCTCCGTGTCGACGGATGGCTCCGCGGTCTCACCCCCGCAGCCGGCGGCTGCCAGGACGACTGCGACGGCAAGGACGTGAAGAGTCTGACGTTTCAGAGAGTGGAGCCGAGGGGATTCGAACCCCTGACCTAGCGGCTGCCAGCCGCTCGCTCTCCCAACTGAGCTACGGCCCCTTGGCGTGCAAGTTTAGCCACGGCCAGTGCCTGGCACTGAGGTATGCCAATTGTGTGCCAATCGCTCCACAGCCGCGCCGTCCGATCAGGCGGTGGCGGCGACCTCGATCGAGGGCACGTCCGACCAGAGCTCCTCGAGCTTGTAGAAGCCGCGGGTGTCCGGCGTGAAGACGTGGAGGACGACGTCGAGGTAGTCGGCCACGATCCACGTGCCCTCCTGCACGCCGTCCACCGAGCGCGGCAGCACGCCTCCGTCCTTCTTCAGCGAGAACGCGACCTCGTCGTAGATCGCCTTCGTCTGCCGTGGGTTGCCGCCGGAGCAGATGACGAAGTAGTCGGTGTACGTGCACACCGGCCGCATGTCGAGGATGACGACGTCGCGCGCCAGCTTCTCCTGGGCGATGCCGGCGATGCGGCGAGCCTGTTCGAGCGAAGTCAGTGCGGTTCGGTCTCCGGAGTCGATCGCTCTGGAGTCTAGCCCCGGTACAGACCGAGCCGCTCGATCGCCGCGGCCACCGCAGGCGGCACGAGGCCGTCGATCGGCTCGCCGGCGGCGATGCGGCGGCGGATGTCCGTCGAGCTGACTGGAATGGGCTCGATCTCGAAGAACGTGGCGCCCTCCGGCGGATCGGACGCGGCATGACCGGGCCGCTCCCCGACGGCGAGACGAGCGAGTTCAAGCACGGCCTCGGGCTCCTTCCAAGTCGCGAAGTCGGCGAGCTCGTCGGCGCCGATGACGAGCACGGGATCGTCCAGCCGGCGAGCCCGCAGCATGTCGATCGTCCGCGGATGCTCGTCGAGCTCGACGTCCTCGCCGGGAAACGCAGCGCGTGCCAAGCCGACCCGGTCGGCCGCGCTCGCGACGACGTCGCGGTGCCCCGGATCGGCGACGACGAGCACGAGGGCGCGCTCCTCGCCGAAGTGCCGCTTCGCGCCTTCGAGGAGCCTCACGTGACCGACGTGCGGGGGGTCGAACATCCCGCCGAAGACCAAGGTGGTCACCGGTACTCCAGGGTCTCCTCGCCGACGTCGACCTCGTCGCCGGAGCGCGCGCCGGCCTGGCGAAGCGCCTCCTCCAGCTCGGCCCTGTCCGGGGCATGGCCGGAGACGCGGTAGCCGCGGTCGGTGCGGAGGATGCGGAACGACGGTCGCTTCGGCTTCGGCCGGTAGACGAGGTAGTCGGCCATCTCGGGCTCAGCCGGCTCCTCCTCCGGCAATGGCGGCACGAGCGAGAAGAGCGCGCGGCGGAATGCCTCGACGCCCTCACCCGTGGCGCAGGAGAGCGGGAACACCGCCAGCACGCCGGGCGGCTCGAATGTCGGAGGCTCGACGAGCAGGTCGATCTTGTTCAACACGAGCACCTCGGGCAGCTCGTCGAGCCCAGCGCCGTAGCTCCCCAGCTCGGCGCGGATGGTCGCGTAGTGGGTGTCGAGCTCGCCGGCCGCGGCATCGACGACGTGCACGAGCATCCGCGCGCGCTCGAGGTGTGCGAGAAACTCGTGGCCGAGCCCTGCGCCCTCCGCCGCCCCCTCGATCAGCCCGGGAACGTCCGCGACCACGAGCTGGCTCCCGTCGGGGGCGTCGAGCGTGCCCAGCACCGGCTCGAGCGTCGTGAACGGGTAGTCGGCGATCTTCGGCTTCGCGTTGGAGATGCGCGCCAGCAGCGACGACTTCCCGGCGTTCGGAAGACCGACGAGTGCCGCGTCGGCCAGCAGCTTCAGGTGCAGCTCGAGCTCCGCCTCCTCCCCGGGCAGGCCGGTCTCGGCAAACCGTGGCGTCTGAAGCGTGGACGACGCGAAGCGGCGATTGCCGCGCCCGCCGGCACCACCGTGGCAGACGACCGCGCGCGCGCCGGAGTGCGCGAGGTCGGCGATGAGATGCCCTTCGGCGTCGAACACTTGTGTGCCGACGGCGACGCGCAGCACGGCGTCCTCGCCGTCCGCGCCGTGCTTTCCGGCTCCCCGGCCCGGACCCCCGCGGCCCGCCGCGTACTTCCGCCTCGACCGGAATGCCGACAGGTCGCGGAGGTCCGGGTCCGCGACGAGCACGACGTCCCCGCCGTCGCCGCCGTCACCTCCATCCGGCCCGCCTCTGGGCACGTGCTTCTCCCGCCGGAAGCTGAGCGCGCCGTCTCCGCCACGCCCGGCGACCGCGGTGATGCGGGCGCGGTCGTGGAACATCGATGCCTACGAAACGGAGACGGTGCGGCGCTCGCCGCTCGTCCGGAACGCGACCTTGCCGTCGCGCAGCGCAAAGATCGTGTCGTCGCGGCCGAGGCCGGCCCCTGCGCCCGGCTTGAAACGTGTGCCTCGCTGGCGGACGATGATCATTCCGGCCTTCACGTCCTGGCCGGAGAAGATCTTCACGCCGAGCATCTTCGGATTCGAGTCGCGGCCGTTCCGCGACGAGCCGAGCCCTTTCTTGTGTGCCATTACGCGTCCTCTTTCGTCGTTGCCGGCGCCTTCTTGGCCGCGGGCTTCTTCGGAGCGGTTGCCTTCGCCGGAGCCTTCTTCTCTGCCGCCGGCTTCTCCGTCGCCTTCTTCGGCTCCGCCTTCACGCCGATCGCGGTGATCTCGATCTCGGTGAGCTTGCTGCGGTGGCCCGTGTGGCGCCTGATCCCAGACTTCGGCTTGTACTTGCCGATGCGGATCTTGTCGCCGAGCATGTCCTGCACGACCTTCGCCGTCACCTGCGCGCCCTTGGGCGAGAACTCAGCCTTGCCGTCGCCCCCGACGAAGAGCACCGGGGGGTGGAACGGCTTGTCCGCAGGCGTCGACAGCCGATCGACGATGAGCCGCTGGCCCTCCTCGACGCGATATTGCTTGCCCTGAAGGGAGATGATGGCGTACATGGCTAGGAGTTCACGCGTCGGGAGCGCGCGAGTGACGCCCAGTGTACCGGAACCAGGCGCGAAACCCCCCGCCCCAGGCATGCGCGAAGCCCTTGTCGTCTGGGCTCTCGTGCTCGTGAACGTCGTGCTCATCGCCGCAACGTACGCGCGCCTTCCGCCGGAGGATCTCTACAACACCGACGTCGGCGGCCTGCGCGGTGGGCTGGGCCGGTCGCTCGTCGAACTGAACTTCCCGATCGCCCTCATCGCGATCGGCCTGCTGGCCGTGGCGGCGAACGCGCTGTACGAGACGCACCGGCGGCTCGTCGCGTGGGTTTCGGCGATCGCGATACCCCTGTGCGCGCTTACCGCCATCGTGGTCGACCAGGGCGACCTCGACGCTGCTCCTCGCAACGCGCTCCCGGCGATCGGCGTTGCGCTCGTCGCAGCCTTGACGGTCGTCGCGGTGCGAACGGCCGGCATCGAGGCAACGCCCGGTGCACGTGGAGACTGGCTCCGGGTCGTGCTCGCAGTCCTCCTCGTGCTCGTCGCGGTGCCGTGGATCTTCGCGCTGCTCGGGCTCTACGCCCCGGACCCGATCTACGCCGACGAGCCCTCACCGGGCGAGCCGATCGCAGCCGTTCACCTGGGCGGCCACCACGGGTTCTACGGCGTGCTCATCGCGCTCACCGGCCTCGCGTTGAGCCGTGCGCTCCCGTTGTTCCGGGACCGGAGGCTCACGGCGGCGGCATCCGCCGTCCTCGCGCTCGCCGTCGCCTACGGCGTCGCGAACGCCCTTCAGGACTTCACGCTCGAGCAGCTGTGGAAGCGCGGGACGATCGACTGGAAGCCGCCGAGCGTCATCATGCCCGCGATCAGCTGGGGCTGGCTCGCCGTTCTCGGCGTCGCCGTGCTCGTCGAGCTCGCGTGGTTCAGGCGCGAGCGGCGACCCTAGTCGGCGGGGGCTTCGGCCGCAGACTCGGCGCTGACCGCAGAGGCGGCGGCCGGCTTGCGACGCCGACGCCCGCCGCGTGACCCGCGGCGCGTGCGCCTCTTCTTCGGCGCCTGCGCACCGTCGCCGTCGCCGTCGCCGTCCTCAGTGCCGAGATCGGCGGCGGGCAGGTGGATCGTCGGCGTCGCGGCCGGCTCCGCGACCTCGCCGTTCGCCTCGGCAGCCGCGGCGGCAGCCGCCGGCTTCTTCTTGCGGTTCCGCCCGCCGCGTGAGCCGCGGCGCGTGCGCTTCTTCTTCGCCGCCTCGGCTGGCTCCTCCTTGGCTTCTTCCCCGGGCTGCTCCGCGGTCTCCTCGGCCACGGCCTCAACCACGTCCTCGGCCTCCTGAACCACGTCCTCGGCCTCCTCGACCTCGGCCGCAGGCTCCTCGACGACCTTCCGCGAGCGAGAGGCGCGCGTCGGCTTCTCGGCGAGACCCTCGGCGGTGATCGGCGCGGGAGCATCCTTGCCCGTGCCGGCGAGCGTCGCGAATGCCGTCCCGTCGAGCACGCGCTCGACGCGAACCTTCACCTTCTTGCCGACGAGCTTTGCAGCCCCGGCGACGGCGATGTCCAGCCCGTCGAGCTTGCCGACACCCGACTCGACGTCGTAGAGCCCGACCTCGACGAGCTTGAGCTCGAGCTCGGCGCCCTCTTCGACTGCCGCCTGCGGCTGCAGCTTCGGGAGCGGCCCCTTGGCGAGGACATTGAAGTGGTCGAGCGGGGCGTCTGCCTTCGACTCGAGGAAGAAGCGGCGCTTGGTCACGTCTTCGAGGGCCTGGAGCTGAGCAGCTCCCGGGCCGACGAGGAGATCGCGAACGCGTGCGTTCAGCTCCACACGGAAGGCCTTCGTCCGCGGGCTCTCGCTCGCGAGCGAGCGCAGCCTGCGCTCCGTGTCGACGGCGGCAGAGGCCTCGGAGAGGATCGTGCCGTCGCCGTCGCACGTCGGGCAGCGGCGCGTGAGGATCTCGCGCGGGCCCTCGGTGACGTTCTGGCGCGTCATCTCGACGAGGCCGAGCGGCGAGATCTCGACGACATACGTCTTCGTCCGGTCGCGCTCGAGCTCTCGCTTCAATGGCTCTTCGACCGTGGGCCGGTTCTTCGGGTTCGCCATGTCGACGAAGTCGATGACGATGATGCCGCCGATGTCGCGGAGGCGGAGCTGCCTCACGACCTCCTTCGCGGCCTCGACGTTGTTCTTCGTCACCGTCTCCTCGAGTCTCGCCGTCGACGTGCGCGAGCGCGAGCCGACGAAGCGGCCGGTGTTGACGTCGATGACGGTGAACGCCTCGGCGTAGTCGAAGATGAGGTAGCCGCCGGATGGTAGGTCGACGCGCTTGTGGAGGGTCGAGCGGATCTCGGCGTCGACGCCGTGGGCCTCGAAGAGCGGCGTGCGCTCCTTGTAGCGCGTGACGCGCTCGGCCATGTGCGGCGACGTCTTCTTGAGATAGCCGGTGATCCGCCGCATCGTGCGGTCGTCGTCGACAAGCGCGCGCTCGAAGTCTTCGGTGAAGAGGTCGCGCACGACGCGGAGCGGCAGCTCCGCCTCGGAGTAGACGAGGCTCGGGGTCGGTGCCTTCTTTGCGCTCGCCTGGATCTCCTTCCAGAGCTTTTCGAGGAAGCGAACGTCGCGCTCGATGTCCTCCGGCGACGCGCCTTCGGCGGCCGTGCGGACGATGAGGCCGCCGTTCGGCAGCTTGATCGCGCGCAGGATCTCCTTGAGGCGGGTGCGCTCGTCGTCCTCGAGCCGCCGCGAGACGCCGATCCCCTCGCCCAGCGGGACGTAGACGACGAAGCGGCCGGGCAGCGAGATCTCCGTGGTCAGACGCGCGCCCTTCGACTTCATCGGGTCCTTGACGGCCTGGACGAGGATCTCCTGGCCGCGGGCGAGGAGGTCCTGGATGCGCCGGCCGTGCCGCTTCCCTTCCAGCTCGGGACCGACGATCTCGTCGACGTAGAGGAAGCCGTTCTTCTCGAGACCGATCTCGACGAACGCTGCCTCCATGCCGGGGAGGACATTGTCGACGACGCCCTTGTAGATGTTGCCGGCGATCGAGCGACGTCCGGGACGCTCGAGGTACACCTCGGCCACGCGGTCGTCCTCGAGCACGGCAACGGCCTGCTCGGTCACGTCCACGGAAACGAGGAGCTCGCGCTTTGCTGCCGGCAGGGGCGCCCGGCGGGTGGGCTGCTTGCGCCGTGAGTCCGTTCGGGAGCTCGTGCGCTTGCGCGGCTGGGGCTTCTTCTCGGCGGGCTCGGCCGTCTTCTCGGCCGGCGTGTCCTCGGCCTGGGCCTCTCCCTGCGCCGCCTGCGGCTTGCGCTTCCGGTTGCGGCCACCCCGCGATCCGCGTCGCCGTCGCGGTCGGGCCTCCGTGGCGTCGCCGGCGGCCGGAGCCGCGGCTACGGGCTGTGCTTCAGGCTGTGGTGCTGCGGGTGCTGCGGGTGAATCGTCTGCGGGCGTCTGCTCGTCGCGAGCGCGCCGTCGAAACCAACGTAGGGCCAAGAATGTCTCCTTCGAATGGGACGCGCGCGCGACCTGCGGCCTGCGAAGGGCGCGGAGCGTGCAG
>JBKJWA010000189.1:0-4576 GCA_046716705.1 Gaiellaceae bacterium | reverse complement strand
AGGTCGACGCGATCGGTCTCACGCAGTTGATCGCGCACTTGAACGCCGGCGAGAACTTCACGGGCAAGCCGATCGACGCGCCGACGTCGTTCTTCATCGGCATCGCGGTCAACCCGACGGCCGACGACCTCGAACTGGAAGCCGACCGCTTCCGGCGCAAGGTCGAGGCGGGCGCGCAGTTTGCGATGACGCAGATCCTCTTCGACCTTCGGTATCTCGACGAGTTCCGCGAGCGCATCGGCGGGACGTGGCCGATCCCGGTGTTGGTCGGGATCTTCCCGCTCTCGACGTACCGGCTCGCTCTCCGCCTCCACAACGAGGTGCCGGGCATCGTCGTGCCGGACGCCCTGCAGGCCCAACTGCGCGACGCCGGTGCCGGAGCCGCCGACATCGGCACTCGACATGCGCGGGAGCTCGTGCGGGAGCTGCGCGAGCGGGCGGACGGCATCTACATCGCGACGCCGTTCAGGCGTCCGCTCGCCGCGCTCGATGTCCTCGCAGACACGTAGCGCGGTTGTCGCTTGACTGACATCCGGTGGAGGTGAAAGAGTCCCGCGCTCGTGGGGAGGGCGGCGGTTCTAGGGGGGCTGATGCTTGCGTGTGCATGCGTTGTCGCGGCGCAGGCTGCCGGGACCGCGGCGAAGCCCCCCGACCGACAGCTCATCGTCGGCCTCGACGACGACACCGCCAAGTGGAGGACGCGTCCCGACCGGCTGCTCGCCACGTACCGCCACCTCGGCATCGACGCCGTCCGGCTGACGATCCCGTGGCGCCGCGGGCAGAACAGGCCGACCGTGGAGGCCGGCATCTACCTCCACAGGGCGGCGGCGATGGTCGCCCGCGGCCAGCGCGTCGTGCTCGCCGTGTACGGCCACCCGCGGCAGGCGCCGGTCGACGACGTCCAGCGCCGCCACTACGCACAGTTCCTCCACCACGTGCTCAAGCGGATTCCGAAGATCCGCGACGTCGTCGTATGGAACGAGGCCAACTCCCCTGACTTCTGGCCACAGGGCACCGGCGCCGGCGCAGCCGCGTACGAAGCGCTCCTCGCTGAGTGCTGGGACCGGCTGCGGCGGCTCCGCCCGTACGTCAACCTCATCTCCACGACGGCAGCTCGTCACGATCCCGCCGGCTTCATGCGAGCGGTCGGCGCGGCGTACCGGGAGAGCGGCCGCAAGCGGCCGATCATCACGACGTTCGGCCACAACCCGTATCCGCTGAATGCCGCCGAGCCGCCCTGGGTGCGGCACGACGATCCCGAGAGCGTGTCGCAGGCGGACCTGCCGCGTTTCCTGGATGCGCTGCACGAGGCGTTCGACGGCACCGGCCAGCCGCTGCCGAGCCCCACACGACCGTCCGTCTGGTACACGGAGAACGGATTCCAGACGACGGTCGCCCCCAGCAAGAGCCACGACTACCACGGCAAGGAGACCGACCATTGGGTCGTGCCTCCGGTCGCGCCCGCCGGCGTCGACCCCTGGTACCGAGACCAGGCGAGCCAGCTCCGCGACGCGCTGCTCCTCGCCCACTGCCAGCCCGAGGTCGGGGCGTTCTTCAACTTCGAGCTCATCGACGAGGATCGGCTCGCCGGCTGGCAGTCGGGCGTCATGTGGCGAGACGGGACGCGCAAGCCGTCGTACGAGGCGTTCCGGAAGGCCGTGGCAGTACTGCAGTCGGGCAAGATCGACTGTGCAACGGTGCCCGGCGCCGGCGGCCCGACACCCGAAGCCCCACCGGACGCTGCCGCAGGCCAACCCGGCTAGACTGTCTTTCGTAAGGGGGCGTAGTTCAGTCGGTTAGAACGCCGGCCTGTCACGCCGGAGGTCGCGGGTTCGAGTCCCGTCGCTCCCGCTCTGAAAAGTCGGCTTCGCGACGCTCGACCGTCGGGTCGTGCCGACGGCCCGGTGAATCAGAAGCGCCGGGAGCGAAGCTCCGACTAGCCGTCGAGCGCTGCTCGCGCCGCGATGTCGAACGGCGTGAGCTCGCGAGGGAGCAATTCCCGGATGCGCTCGTCTTTCGCGACGGTTTCGTTTCGCAGACCTTCGATCAGCGGACGGGCGACCGAGGCCTTCACGGGTGTCACAAGGTGGAGCCAGTACGAGGAGACGCGGGGCGTAAGCACGGGGACTTCGACGATCAGAGGGCGTTTGCCGCGCTCGGCCCCAACCCGCTCGATCATCTCCCTATAGGTCATCACGTCCGGCCCGCCGATGTCGAAGCTCGCCCCGATCGTCTGCGGAAGGCCGCAGACACCGGCGAGGTACTCGACGACGTCCACGATGGCGATCGGCTGAGTCCGCACGCTCACCCAGCGCGGGCACACCTTTGCCGGCAGTCGGTCCAGGAGCGCGACGATCGTTTCGAAGCCGGCGCTGCCGCGGCCGATCACGATCCCGGCCCGCAACGTGGTCAGCGGGACGGGACCGGAAGCGAGCACCTTCTCGGTCTCGAGCCGACTACGGAGGTGCCTAGAGAGCTCAGGAGAGTCGTCGCCGAGACCGCCCAGGTAGATGAGTTGGCTGAGCCCGGCCCGCCCGGCCTCCGCGGCGACGGTACCGGCCGCGGCGAGATCGCGCTCCTCGAAGTCGCGCGTGCCAAGCGAGTGCACGAGGTAGTAGGCGACGTCCACCCCCTCGAGAGCCCTGCGGACTGATTCGGCGTCGCCGGCGTCGGCCCGCAACCAGTTCACTCCGGCGCCTTCCCGTTCGCGTCGCGACAGCGCGAGGACGTGATGCGAGCGCGCCAGAACCGGCAGCAACGCCGTGCCGATGGTGCCGGTCGCGCCAAAGACGGCGACGTTCATCGTGCGTGCAGGCCGAGTCGCGCGAGGTGGCGGCGGGTGACTGAATGGGACGTCTTTTCGAGGCTCCGCTCCTCGAGCCCTCGCTCCGCAGCGGCGTGAAGCGTGCGACCGCGCGCCTGCTGCAGGCCGCTGCCGCGAGAGCACCCGGGCGTGAGGTTCCGGCCGTACAGCGCTGCGGCTAGCGCTTGAGCGCTTCGAGTCGCTCGAGGCTTTCTGCCGGCCACAGCTTCTCCGTTTCGTAGTACGTGTTGAAGGCGGGCACCGATTCCGGAAGGGTGACCCAGGGCAGCTTCGACCGTGTGTAGATGTGAACGTCGGGAGAGACCGAAGCCGGGTCGTCGAGCGTGCCGCCCCGAATGAACCGCACCTTGGCGCTCGTGTACTGGCTGTAGAGCGCGATCTGGCAGGTCGGGCAGCGCCAGATCTTCTGCTTCTTGCTCCCGCGCGGCACCGCGACCGGCTGAGGCTCACCGGCGAGCAGCTCCACGCGGTCGGTCTCGACCAGCAGGTTGATGACGAACGCGCTCCCGTCTGCCGCTGGCAGTTCAGGCAGTGGCAACAGTGCACGAAGAGCGGGTCGGACGTGAGTCGGTACCGAACCTCCCCGCACGCACAGCCGCCCTCGCGTCGCACGCTCGCAACCTACAACGCCGCAATCGCCCGCACTGCGGCGTCCACGTCCTGCACGGTGTTCACGACGCCGGGCCCGAGGCGAACGTGACGGCGGGCGTAGGGCGTGACGCTGGCGACGATGCGGCGGGCGGCCAGGCGGGCAACGACATCCGCCGGCTCACGTCCCTCGACGTCGAAGCACACGATGCCCGCGGACAGCGACCGAGCGGCCGGCGTCCTGAGGGTCACGCCGGGTACGTCCGAGAGCCTCGGCGCCGAGACCGTGGACGCCATCGACGCACACGAGCACGCGCTCGGGCAGCGCGTCCGCTATTTGGCGCAGAGGGAGCTTCACGCCCGTGCTCGAATGCACCCACGTGAGGGCCACGAGCCGCGTCCTCGGCGTCACCGCTCGCCGCAGCCTCGTGACGATCTCGCCGACGGACGCCCGGCGCGCGTCGTAGAGGCTGATGCGCCGCACGCGAGCCTCGGAGAGCCGGATGGCCTCATGCGTCGCGTAGAAGTCGTGCTCCGTGGTGAGGATCTCGTCCTGCGGGCGAAGCGCCAGCCTGGTGTAGAGCAGCCCGAGCCCCATCGTCGTCGAGTCGGTGAGCGCGATCTCCGCCGCCGGGACGCCGAGGAACCGCCCGGCGGCAGCGCGCGCTTCCGCAGTCAACCTGCCCTCGTTCGCGTGCAGGTAGTCGACCGGGTTCGCGTCGAGGCCGCGCCGGTGACGCTCGATCGCCTGCCTCACCGGGCGCGGGTGCGCGGCCAGGAGAAACGCCGTCAAGTGGATGCGATCGGCCGAGAGGGCGAACTGCGCTCGCACCGCACGCCAGTCGGTCAGATCGGGCGCCGCCTCGACTCGCTCGACCCTCCCCAGCGCGACTGCGCCGGTGGCCAACCCGGCCCGCGCCAGCAACCCGCGCCGGGTGAGGTCCCGCCCGTCCACGCGTTCATTGTGACTCGCGGGCGGAGCCTCGGTTAGAACTCCACCCGCGAGAGCCTGCGTCCCTAGAACGAAGCCCGTGCGGTGCAGACCTCGCCTGACGCGCGCGTCGCTCGCGCCCGGAACGCGTCCGCACCCGCGCCGTTCGCGGCGACCGTCCGCGCCTCGAACGAGCCGCTCGGCGGCCTCGTCACCTTCGCCATCTTCGCGAT
>JBKJWA010000188.1:0-5011 GCA_046716705.1 Gaiellaceae bacterium | reverse complement strand
GGGTCGCCCACCACTGGCCGCGACGAACGGCCTCGCAGACGGGGTCGTCGCCCCGCCCGGCGGAGTCCTCGCTGCTCTCGTGCTCGTGAGGGCTAATCGACATGGGAGCGGATGAGTCGCTCGATCTGCCGGCCCGTTGCCCGGCCCTCGTGGCGTGCGAGCACGCGCGAGCCGCCGAGGAGCACGAGCGTCGGCACGGTGTCGACGTCGAGGGCGCGCATGAGCGGCTCGTTCGCGTCCGCATCGACCTCCAGGACACGCAGACGGTTCTTCTCGGTCACGTTCACCCACGCGACGAGGCTTGCCATCCGCCGCGCCGGCCCAGACCGCCTGCTCGAGAAGAAGAGAAGCGTGGGCCGTTCATCCGCGTGCCCCCCCGCGTTCATGAAGGATGGTGTACCCGGCCCGACCGAACGGCAAAACAACGAAGCGCTCAGAGCGCCGCCGGTGCCGTGTCGACAGCCTTCGGAGGGATCTCGAGCCGCCCTACGAGCTGGAGGGCTGCGCCCAGAACATCGAGGCGCGCGCGGGAGAAACAGTGCGTCGTCGACCGGCAGGCCAACTGGATGATGGATCAGGTCGATGAATCGGTCCGCCGCCGGGTTAGAAGCACCGGGGGGTCGGGTACCAGTACGCAGTAGCACCCGACGCAGGAGGTTCGAATGGGAATCGGAGTCAGCCTCATACTCATCGCCGTCGGTGCGGTCCTCACCTGGGCCGTGACCGACAATGTTTCGAACGTCGATCTGAGCACCATCGGTGTCATCCTCATGGTCGTCGGCCTGGCCGGCGGTCTCATCTCGCTGATGTTCTGGTCGAGCTGGGGCGGCTTCGGCGGCTACCGGCGTGAGACCGTCGTCCGCGACGGTCCGGATAGGGTCGTCGAGCGCTGAACCTCGTTGCCGGGGCCGCCGCTATCGTTGCGCGGCCCCGGCGTCTTCTCGCCCCCGGCATCATCCCTCTCATGGCATCCCCTGAGCCACATGTCGAGTCGCTGCCGAACGGCGCCGTCATCACGCTTTCCGGGGAACTCGACGCCTTCGATGCGCCCGAGCTTCGTCGCACGTTCGAGACAGTGCTCGAGACCGACCCGGCGGTCGTCGTCCTCGATCTCGCGGCAGTGTCGTTCCTCGACTCGACCGTGCTCGGCGCCATCGTCGGGCTCCTGCGTCGCGTGCGCGAAGGAGGCGGCGAGCTGCGGGCGGTGCTGCCCGACACGACTGCCCGCCGGATCTTCGAGATCACGAACCTCGTCGCAGCGCTCGACGTCTGGCCGAGCAGAGAGGACGCGACCGGCTAGGGAGTCCTAGGTCGAGAGCCGCTTGCGCATCCGAACGACGGTGCCCGGGGCCGAGGCCCCGTCCTCGAGCACGACCTCGTCCATGATGGCCCGCACGATCGCGAGCCCCATACCGCTCTCGACCGGCCCCTCCATGAGGTCGGACTCGTCGATGTCGGGGAAGGCGGGACCCGTGCCGTCGTCCTCCACCAACACCTCGATCGCGTCCGGCTCGACCCGGTAGACGACGCGTACGACACCGGGGTCGGCCGTGACGGCATGCTGGACTGCGTTGCCGCAGACCTCCGTGACCGCGAGCTTGAGGTCGGCGAGCTCGATGTCCCTCATCCGCGTCTGCATCGCGATCGCGGACAGGACGAGCCTGCAGAGCACGAGGTACTCGGCCTTGGCCGGGATCGTGAGCTTGACGGTGGCGCTCACGAGCCCTGCTCCCTGACTGCGCCTTCGAGGCGGCCGCGCATGACGGCCAGAGAGCGCCGCAGCAGCCTCGAGACGTGCATCTGGGAGATGCCGATGCGGGCCGCGATCTCCGACTGGGTCAACCCCTCGAAGAAGCGCAGCTCGACGATCGTCCGCTCTCGCTCGTCGAGCGCCGAGAGACCGGACTCGAGCAACGCGCTGTTCTCGACCTCGTCGTAGCCAGCGTCCGGGCCGCCGAAGAGGTCCTCGACCGTGCCTTCGCCATCCTCGCCGAGCCCGAGCGGTTGGGAGAGCGATCTCGTCGAGTACGCGTGGTACGTCTCGAGCGCCTCCACGACCTCCTCCTCTTCGAGCTCGGCCACCTCGGCGAGCTCCGAGATCGTCGGCGAGCGGCCGAGGTCGGCGGTCAGGGTCTCGATCGCGCGTGTGAGCTTGAGGCTCAGCTCCTTCATCCGCCTCGGCACGTGGACGGCCCACGCGCGGTCCCGGAAGTGGCGCTGGATCTCGCCGACGATCGTAGGCACCGCGTACGTCGTGAACTTCACGCCACGCTCGACGTCGAAGCGCTCGATCGCCAGCACGAGCCCGATCGAGCCGACCTGGATGAGATCCTCGAGCGGCTCGCCCCGGCCCCCGTAGCGCGAGGCGATGTTGCGGACGAGCGGCAGATACTGGTCGACGAGCCGGTCCCTCGCCGACGGGTCTCCAGCGCGGTAGGCGCCGATCAGCTCGACGACGTCGGGCTCTGTGGCCACGACCGCCGTCATTCCCCGGATGGGCCGGCGGACACGCCGAGCTCCACCCAGTAGCCGCCCGGCCCGTGGTGCTCCGAGACGTCGTCCACGAGAGGCTTCAGCACGCGCACGACGCCTTGGTCAGCGATCTGCGAGCTCGCGAACGGGCCGACGCGCGCGCGCAGGCCAGACGTCGCCGCAACCGCCTCCATCGTCACCGTGTCCGCGGCGAGCTCCTGCGTGATGAGGCTCTCGAGAGCGAGCAAGAGCTCCTCGACGCGGTCGACGGGAAGCTCCAGGCGGGACGAAAGGCCGCCGAGCACCAGCCGGCCGACGCCCCGGTAGCCCGCGGTCGCGGGAAACTCGACGACGACTCGGTCGTCGCCGTTCGACCCATCGGCCGTGCTCACGCCCGGGCCGGCCGGTTCTGCTGTGCTTCGGCCTCCATGAGAGCGGCCTCGCGGCTGTCCTGGAGCGAGAACACGCGGTCGAGCAGCGTGATCTCGAAGATCCGGCGGATGTTGGCGTCGGTGCAGACGACGCCGACGCCACCGCCGACGGGACGCAGACGCTTCACGGCGCCCAGGAGCACGCCGAGCGTCATAGAGTCGATGAACGTCGCCTCCGCGAGGTCGACGACGAGTCTCGAGGCGCCACCGTCTATCGCGTCCGCGATCGCCGTGCGAAGCTCATGGGCCGTGTGCAGGTCGGCGTCGCCATGAACGGCCACGACGGCGATCCCGGCGCCCGCGTCGATGACGTCTGCCCCGAACGCAGCATCGTCTAGCGCACCCTGGCCATCGCGCCCGCCCTCGCCCGACATAAGCACACGTTGTACCCGTTTGAGACGGGCGATGAAACCTCTACCCCTTGGCGTTCGCTTCTTCGTAGAGCTGCTCCTTCGTCCGGCCTCGCGGCCGTGCGAGCCGCGATCTCTTCAGCTGATGGCCCGGACCTACCCTTCGGCGTGGCTCGGCGAAACCTCCGCTAGAGCGGCCGCCGCGTCCTCGACCGACTCGCGCACCGGCATCGCGTCGGCGAGGCGGACGATCTCCACCACGCGTGCAACCGCGCAGGAGGAAGGCACGGAGAGCGCCACGCCGCCACCTGCGGCCGTCGCGACGCGCCCGAGCCCGAACAGCGCGTGCAGCCCGGCGCTGTCGATGAACGACACACGGTCGAGGTCGATCACGAGCTTGCCCGCCGCCGCGAGCGGATCGAGCCGAGTGCGCGCCTGTTCGACGGCGAGCTTGTCGACCTCACCCTCGAGGCGCGCGATGCGGACGCCGCCGATCTCCTCCGTGGTCACTCCGGGGCACCCGCTTCGTTGCGCAGGCTCCGAGCAGGCTCCCGGCTCAGTGGCCGCTCCATCACCACACGGGTGCCGTTCTCGCGGCGGTCGACGTCCACGGACGTCATCAACGCCTCGATCAGCCGTAGCCCGAGGCCCCTGTTCTCACGCGGGGACGGCTCCTTCCAGCGGCCCTCGTCGGCCACTTCGACGCGGATCCGGTCGCCGGCGAGGGCGGCGTCGAGGTGGAACGACGAGCCCTCCGGCGCCTGCGCGTGCTCGATCGCGTTCGCGCCTGCCTCCCAGCTGGCGAGGACGACGTCCCGCGCGTCGTGATCAGGCACTGCGGCGTCTTCGAGCCAGCGCTCGAGCTCGCTGCGCATCGTCTTCAGCGACTCCGTGTCGGACGGCAGCGTGAGCGTGAGAGGAGCGAGCGGGACGGCCTCGAGCCGGATGACGAGCAACGCCACGTCATCCTTGCGCGCACTATGACCGAGCAGCTCCTCGACGAGCGTGTCGATGAGCTCGTCCGGCTCCCGTGGGGCCTGCCCTGCCGCCCGGGCCAGGAGGTCGAGCCCCTCGTCGATCGCGCGATCGGGGCGCTCGACGAGACCGTCCGTGTACAGCACGATCGTCGCCCCAGGCT
The DNA here is from genome assembly GCA_046716705.1 of Gaiellaceae bacterium. Taxonomy (GTDB): domain Bacteria; phylum Actinomycetota; class Thermoleophilia; order Gaiellales; family Gaiellaceae; genus PALSA-612. Next base: position 620 of record JBKJWA010000188.1, on the reverse strand, counting down.
CGAGCGTCGTACGCCACTCGGTGTACGTCGACGCAGGGTCCGCCCCCAGCGGCAACCCGCCGGGGCCTTCGAGGAAGCGAGCGCCGCCTTCCGCGTCGACCACGAGCGGCGGCGGATGTCCGGCGAGCGTGATCGTCGCGGCGAGCGTCCGGGGATCCAGCGTCACATACGCGAGCGTCGCGAACGGCACGTCCGTGTAGCTCGCGAGCAGGAGGTTGAGCTTCGTCACAGTCTCGCCGGGTGTTCTCCGGTCGAGCGTGAGCGCCCGCATGCCGTTGCGCAGCTGCGCCATGGTCGCGGCGGCCTCGACACCCTTGCCGACGACGTCGCCGACGACGAAGCCGAGGCTGCCGTCGGCGAGCGTCAGCGTGTCGAACCAGTCGCCGCCGACGTCGACCGCCGTCGAGCCGGGAAGATACCGCGCGGCTACGCGAACGCCCTCCATGGTCGGAACGGTCTCGGGCAGCACGCTCCGCTGCAGCGTCTCCGCGATGTCGCGCTCCGTCTCGTAGCGCCGCGCGCGGTCGAGGGCGAGAGCGCACTGGCCCGCAATCGCCTCGAGGAACGGCCGGTCGCGGGGGGGGGGGGGGGGGGGCCGCCCGCCCCCCCCGGCCCCCCCG
>JBKJWA010000187.1:0-7134 GCA_046716705.1 Gaiellaceae bacterium | reverse complement strand
CGGCAGAGGACGCGCATCTCCTCCCGCAGGTCGGGTTTGACGAGCGTGTAGACGACGACCGCCGGCCTCCCCTTCGCCCGTTCGACCGCGAGCTGGAGGTCTTCCACCGTCTCCACGCGCGGATGGCGGATCTCCTCGAACGGCTGGTCGGGGAACTGCGCCTCGAGCGCCATCACAAGCCGCGTCGCCGTCTCGCCCGTGGCGTCCGAGACGATGTGCAGCTCGACCGGCGCGTTCATCGTCCGAGCAGCGTACTTATGGCCTGATTAGCCCGCGCACACTCGAGTTCTTGCTCAGCACCCGAAGCAGCCGATGTTGTTGTTCGACTCGTCCGTGAACCACACCGTTCCGCTAGGCCCGCGACTGATCCCGCTCGGCGAGCCCGAAGGAGTCGGGACCGGGATCTCCGTGACCACGCCAGCCGGCGTGATCCGGCCGATGTTCCCGGCGAGATATTCGGTGAACCAGAGATTGCGGTCGGGCCCGAGCGTGATCTCCATGGGATCGCTGTTCGCCGTGGGGATCGGAAACTCTGTGATCGTCCCGTTGGGCGTGATGCGGCCAATACGGTTGGCGCCGCTCTCCGTAAACCAAACGGCGCCGTCCGGTCCTGCCGTAATGCCGAATGGAAATGCGTCCTCGGTCGGGAGCGCAAACTCCGTCACGACGCCCTGGGGCGTGATGCGCCCGATCCGGTTACCGGAGAACTCGGTGAACCAGAGGTTCCCGTCCGGGCCCCGGGTGATCCGTACCGCGTCTCCGGCCACATCGAGCGGCACATCGAACTCGCTCAACACGCCACCGGTGGTGATCCGCCCGATCTGGTGACTCGACTGCGTAAACCACATCGCGCCGTCGGGGCCAGCGGCAATGCCTTGGGTCTCTGCACCGACCGCAAACGTCGAGATCTCGCCGGCTGTCGTGATTCGCCCGACTCTGGCGAAGTTCTCGTCCGTGAACCAGAGGTTACGATCCGGGCCGACTGCGATTACCTCCGGCGAAGGATTCCCGGCCACCTCGTCATCAGCGCCTGGCACCACGAACTCGATGACGCTACCCGTAGGTGTGCTCCGGCCGATGTTTCCCGCCCCGGGCTCCGTGAACCAGAGGTTCCCGTCCGGGCCAGCGACGATCGATGCCGGGGCGGCACGTTCTGCCGTGACCGGAAACTCGAGCGGAGCCTTCGCAAGATACTGCTGTCCGGTACGCAGCACGATGGACCGGTTCTCGACGAGATCGAAGACACGCGTGCTTCCCTGACGAACGGCCGTCAGCGTTCCGTCGCAGCGGTCGTCCGTGAGCCAGTCGGTTCCACGAACCGTAGTGCTGCTGTATCGCCCGCGAGTGCGGAACGCTCCCTTTGCCTTTCCCCACAGGCGGCGCACCGATCGCTTGGGCGGCTTGCGAGCCGCGATCGTCCGCGTAGCGCCGCACGGCTTGAAGCTGCTGCCAGAGAGCCGAAGCTCGACGGTCGATGCCTGCCCCGGTGGCAAGGCGATGATGAACCGCCCGTTGTAGAAGTTTCCCGGCACTCCCGCTTTCAAGACCAGCTGCACCTCGCCGTTCGCGGTCTCGACCTCCGTCCCCGCCGGCACGCGACGCTTGCGGTCGAGCCGAACGAAGGTCTTCGCGCCCGGCAGCCGGAAGAAGACGACTCCACGAACAGGCGCGACGGAGATCGTCTGCGCTTCACTCCGCGACACGTCGTGCTCGAACGTACGCGGGAGTGCGGCCGCCGCGCTTGTCGCGGCCACGAGCGCTGCGATTAGCACGCCGATACGCAAGGCGAGCGGGTGGTCCTGCGCCGACTGGATGCGGGCGATCAGGGCTTTATGCCATCTCTTGCTCACGCCGTCATCCTCCCACGTTCACGCGGGGAATTGAAGGGTGAAGCAGCGAAGAGCTCTAGTTCAGGTGGTCTCCGTCCCGCTTGAAGGGGGCGACAGGTAGTCGAGTGCCAGCCGTGTGAAGACCGCGATGCCGTTGCGCATCGCGCTCTCGTCCCAGTCGAAGCGCGGATGGTGATGCGGGTAGTGATCGTCGCCGCCCGCGCCGACGATGAAGAACGCGCCCGGCGCGGCCGTGAGGTACGCCGAGAAGTCCTCCCCGCCCATGATCGGCGGCGGGACGAAGAACGCGTCGTCACCCAGCTCCTCTCGGACGGCCGCCTCGACGAGCGCAGAGGCCGCCTCGTCGTTCACGACCGAGTCGTAGCCCTCCTCGTACTCGAAGGTCGACGTGCAGCCGTGCGCCTCCGCGATCCCTTGCGCGAACCGCTCCATCGCGCTCCGGACCGCATCCCGCACCTCGGGCGCGAACGTCCGCACGGTGCCGCCGAGCTCGACCGACTCCGGGATGATGTTGTCCGCCGTCCCGGCGTGGATCTTCGTCACGGAGACGACGGCGCGCTCGATCGGGTCGACGACGCGCGAGACCACGTGCTGGAGGCCGCTGACGACCTGTGCGGCAGCCGTCACGGGATCGATGGACTTGTGGGGCGCAGCCCCGTGGCCTCCCTTGCCGCGGATCTCGATCGCGAACACGTCGCTCGCGGCGGTGTGCGGCCCCGGCAGCACGCCCACCTTCCCCAGCGGATCGAGTGAGAACAAGTGCGCACCCACGACCATGTCGACGCCGTCCATGACGCCCGCCTCGACGAGCTGGCCGGCGCCGCCCGGCCCGAGCTCTTCCGCGTGCTGGAAGATGAAGCGAATCTCGCCGTTCAGCTCGTCGCGCCGCTCGTGGAGCGCGTTCAGCGTGGCGAGCAGCATCGCCGTGTGGCCGTCGTGACCGCACGCGTGCATGACGCCAGGGTTCTCGGAGGCGAACTCGAGGCCGGTCTCCTCCTGGATCGGCAAGGCGTCGATGTCGGCGCGGAGCGCGAGCGTCTTCCCCGGCCGCCCCGTGCGTAGGGTGGCGACGAGGCTCGTCTCCGTCGGCCGCTCGAGCTCGAGGCCCTCCACGCCGCCGAGCAGCTCGAAGAGGAACGCCGAGGTCTCGTGCTCTTGAAAGCTCAGCTCCGGGTGCTGGTGGAGATGGCGCCGCCAAGCGATGGCTTGCGCTTCCAGCTCGGGGGAGATCAGCGTGCTCATAGCGGGAGCTCCGAGAAGTTGGCGATCGCGCCGACGGTGTCGCGGACATCGGCCAGCAGGCCCAGCCGGTTGGACCTCAGCTCCTCGTTCTCGTGCATGACCAGTACCTCCTCGAAGAAGCGGTTGACGACAGGCGCCAGCTCGTCCGCCGCCGCGACGGCGGCAGAGAGATCTTGACTCGTGAGAGGTTCGCGCGCTGCGTCGAGCGCTTCGCCGAGCGCCTTCTCGGCATCGTCCTCGAGACGATCCTTCGACCACTCGGCGCCTGCGCCTTTGGCGAGCCGCGCCGAGCGAACGTAGACCTCGTGCACCCGCACGAGCAACGCGGGCTCCAGGGACGCGAGCAGCCGCGCACGCTCGGCGACGCCCGCGATGTCCGGCGCGGCGGACCGGCGCGCGGCACGCGTGAACTCGACCGGCACGTCGAGCAGCCCCTCCAGGCGCTCCTCGACGAACTCGCGCACGTCGGGCGCGAGGAGCTCGTGCGAGACGGGGACTCCTCCCTCTACCGCGAGGCGGCAGAGGCCGATGGCCGCCCGCCGCAACCCGTACGGGTCGCGCGAGCCCGTCGGCCGGTGCCCGAGCGGGAACGACACCGAGAGCGTGTCGAGCTTGTCCGCCGCGGAGAGCAGACGGCCCGCCTCCGTGTCCGGGAGCGTCGCGTCAGCGCCGTCGGGCAGGTGGTGCTCCGCGATCGCGACGCATGCGTCGTCCGGGTATCCGGCCAGGCGCGCGTACTCGGCGCCGATGGCGCCCTCGAGGTCCGGGAATTCGCGCACGAGCTCGGAGGCCTGGTCAGCCTTCGCGAGGCGGGCGGCCTCGCGCGCACTCTCGTCCCCTCCGAACTGCCCCACGAGCTCAACCAGCCTGTCCGTCTTGTCGGCGAACGTGCCGCCACCTTCGATGAACGTGATTCGCCCCAGGCGTCCCGCGAGCTCGTCGATGCCGGCGGCGACGTCGCGGTCGAACGTAAAGGCGGCGTCCTCGAGCCGCGCCTCCAGGACTCGCGTGTAGCCCGGCCCGATGACGTCCACTTCCCCCCCGGCCGCCACGACCGCGAACCGGTTCGTGCCGAGCGGGAAGTACCGCTGGTGGCTCTGCATGGCGGTGATGATCACGCGCTCGGGCAGGCGGAGGAACCGTTCCTCGAACTCCGATGCGAAGACGAGCGGCCACTCGACCATGTACACGACCTCGTCGAGCTTCCCGAGCGGGTCCTGCCAGTCGCCGAGCGCGTCAAGCGCTTCGACGATGACGCGGCGGCGCTCTGCAGAGTCCGGCTCGACGTTCGCGTCGCGCAGCGTGTCCTCGTAGGCCTGTGCGGAGCCGATCTCGACCTCGCCGTGCGTGAAGCGGTGGCCGAAGGACGTGCCGGAGCCCGCCAGCGTCTCTTCGTCGAGCTTCTCGCAGAACCAGCGCACGGGACGAGCGAACCGGTGGCCGCTGTCATCCCAGCGCATCGACTTGCCGAACTCGAGCCCGTGAACGATGGCGCGCATCCGCTGAAGCAATGGCTCTCCGCGCAACGGCTCCCCGGCCACTCGTGCCCAGAGATGGCCGTCGCGCTCTTCGAGATCCGTCTCGGCGAGGCCGTAGCGCTTCGCGAATCCCGCAGCCGCCTGCTCGCGCCGCTCCGCCGGCGGCCCCTTCACGAGCTGCTCGGCCGCCACCTCGGGCAGGTCGTCGACGACGAACGCGATCCGCCGCGGCGTCACGTAGATGTGCGCTGCCTCTACTCCCAGCTGGCTCTGGACCAGCGCGGGTAGCTGCGCCTCTGCCTCGCGACACGCGGAGGCCGGCAGCTCCTCGCAGCCAAGCTCAAGCAGCAGCGTCGGCATCGAGCATCTCCACGTAGAGGCGGGCAACTTTCAACGTGAGACTTCGCGCGCGGAGGATGTAAGCCGCGCGCTCGGTGGCGGAGACAGCGCCGCGCGCGTCGAGCAGGTTGAGGATGTGCGAGCACTTCAGCACCTGGTCGTATGCCGGCAGCGGCAGGCGGCGCTCGACGAGGTGCGCGCACTCCGCTTCGTGCTCGGCGAAGCGCCTCGCCAGCACCTCCTCCGGCGCCTCCTCGAAGTTGTAGGCAGACCACTGGCGCTCGTTCTCACGGTAGACGTCACCCCAGCTGACGCCCGGCGCCCACTCCAGGTCGAACGCGGTCCGCTTCCCCTGGAGGAACATCGCGAGCCGCTCGAGCCCCATCGTGATCTCCGCTGGGATGACGTCGAGCTCGATGCCGCCGACCTGCTGGAAGTACGTGAACTGCGTGATCTCCATGCCGTCGCACCAGACCTCCCAGCCGAGGCCCCAGGCGCCGATCGACGGCTGCTCCCAGTCGTCCTCGACGAGGCGGACGTCGTGCTTCTCCACGTCGATGCCGATCGCCGCGAGGGAGCCGAAGTAGAGGTCGAGCACGTTGTCGGGCGCGGGCTTGAGGATCACCTGGTACTGGAAGTAGTGCTGGAAGCGAAACGGGTTCTCGCCGTAACGGCCGTCGGTCGGCCGGATGCACGGTTCGACGTAGGCGGCCTTCCACGGGTCCGGGCCGAGGCTTCTGAGGAACGTCGCGGGATTGGCTGTCCCGGCGCCGAGCTCCGTGTGGTACGGCTGCATGATCGCGCAGCCCTGCCCGCCCCAGTACGCGTGCAGCGCGGCGATCAGCTCCTGGTAGTTGAGGGCCACTCGCAGAGCCTAAAGGGACTGCCCGAGTATCCACGCGAGTGGGTCGGCGAGGATCTCCTTCAGCAGACCCGCCAGGACGGCCCCAGCGAGGCCGTCTCCGGCGGTGTCCTCAGCCGCCTGCTCTACCCCCGCCCGTAGGGCACGGTTGATCGTTTCCTTGTCCCAGCGCACGTCCGACGCGTTCACCGAGGGCACGAACGAGAGCACGAGCTCCTCGCGGGACGAGTCGAGCTCGCAGGCCGCGCCGCTGATCGCAGACAGGGCAAAGCGCTGGATCGCGCCGTCGATGCCACCGCCCTCGAAGTTCGCCTCCGTGCTGCACGCGTCGGCGATTCGCGTCTCGCCGAAGTCGGGAGCGCCGGCGGCGAGCTCGGCCACGATGAAGACGCAGACGGCGGCGAGCAGCGCGGCGAGCACGCGCACGGGCGTCACATCGCTCTCCTGAGCCGCGACGCCGGCGCGAGCGCGACGAGGGCGAGGAGCGCAGACAGCGCGAAGGACGACCTGAAGCCGCGCGTCACGACGCTCTCGAGCGTCGTGATGAGGTCATCGCGCATCTCCCGGAGGCCCGAATCCTCATCGGCGCCCCGCTCGTCGAACGGCGGCGCGAGGTCCGGGACCTCGCCGTTCTTCGCCGCGTCGAGCGCGTCGCGTAGATCGAGCGCGATCGGCACCTTCAGCCGAAGGTCGGCGTCACCCTCGAGCACGACCTGGGCGCCTGCGAGGAGCGCCTTGTCATCGGAGCCCGAGAGCGTCTCGGACAGAAGCGGTGCGACGAGCGCGAGCGCGAGCACGAGGCCGGCGTGGCGGGCGCCGACGGTCATCAGGCAGCTCCGCGTGGCCCGGCCTTCAGGGTCGAGCGCGACGCCGGTGAGCGCCGGGACGGCGAGCCCGAGCCCCGCTCCGCAGAACGCGAGCGCGAGCGCGACGAGCACGTTCGAGATCCGCGGCAGCAGCGCGAGGCCAACGAGGCCGCCCGCCAGCAGCGCCGCGCCGTCGAGCGCTGCCGTGCGCGCGTCGAGCCGCCGGGAGAGAGGGCGCACCGCCAACGTCGCCGCCGGGAGAGCGCTGACGACGATGGCGCCGACAACGGGGTCGAGCGACCACACGGTGATCACCAGCAGCACCGAGAGGAACAATGCGCCCACGAGCGCCCCGAAGACGAGCCCGAGGCCCGTGTCGGCGGCGAGCGCGTGCGGCCGCCCGAAAGCGGCTTTCGGATCGGACGGAACCTCGCCCACGCGGTCGGCGATCATCGCCGCCAGGGCAACGAGGGCGAGCGGCACCTGCACGATGAAGATCGCCCGCCAGTCGAAGAGCTGCGTCAAAACGCCTCCCAGCGCGGGCCCGCCCGCCGCGC
>JBKJWA010000186.1:0-5204 GCA_046716705.1 Gaiellaceae bacterium | reverse complement strand
GGCGACGAGGACGCGATGATCCAGGTCGACATGTCGGAGTACATGGAGAAGCACTCCGTGTCCCGGCTCGTCGGCTCACCGCCCGGCTACGTCGGCTACGACGAGGGCGGCCAGCTCACCGAGGCCGTGCGCCGCAAGCCGTACTCCGTCCTCCTGCTCGACGAGATCGAGAAGGCGCACCCGGACGTCTTCAACATCCTCCTCCAGATCCTCGAGGACGGCCGGCTCACCGACGCGCAGGGCCGCAAGGTCGATTTCCGCAACACGATCGTGATCATGACCTCGAACATCGGCGCGGCGACGATCTCGAAGAACGTCGCCCTCGGCTTCGGCGTCGGCGACGAGTCGGGCCTCTCGTACGACGACATGAAGGAGCGGATCATGGGCGAGCTGAAGAAGGTCTTCCGCCCGGAGCTGCTCAACCGCATCGAAGAGGTCATCGTCTTCCACAAGCTCACGAGGGAAGAGATCCTCGAGATCGTCGAGCTGATGATGCGCCGCGTCCGCGAGCAGATCTCGACGCACGAGGTCGTCATCGAGCTCTCGGACGCCGCGAAGGAACTGCTCGTCGAGAAGGGCTTCGACCCGACGATGGGCGCCCGCCCACTGCGGCGCGCGATCCAGCGTTACATCGAGGACCCGCTCGCCGACTTCGTGCTCGGCTCCGACCTCAAGCCCGGGGTGACGATCGTCGTCGACCGCAAGTCGGAGGACGACGAGGAGGTCTCGATCACGCTCGCCGGCGGCGGTCGCAAGCGCGAAAAGGTCACGGTTCCGGCGGCGCCCGAAGACGCACCGGACGACGAGCCTGCAGACGAGCCCGCCGAATAGCCGCCCCGCGTAGGCTGCGGGCGTGGATGTCGAGCGCGACGTCACCGTCCTCGTCAAGACGCTCGAGCGGCCACACTGTCTCCGGCGCCTCGTAGCGGGTTCCTTTCGACCCCGCACCCGGACGGCGTCACGCGGTACTTCCACCTGCCGTTCGCCACCGCCGGCCTGGCCGGAGGGCGGAACTTTGCGGGCGTCGTAGAATCTCGGCATGCGACTCGCGTTCTGCCTCCCCGTCCTTGTCGTCGCCCTGGCGGCGTGTGGCGGCGGTGACGGTGGGGGCGACGGGAACGGGAACGGGAACGGCGGGTTCGCGCTCTCGCCGGCGTCGGGAGCGCCCGGCACAGAGGTCAGCGTCGGCCAGGGCTGCGACGATCCGCCGCTGACGGCCGAGTGGACGGATGCGGCTGGAGGGTCGATCTTCAGCGCGTCGCCGTCCGAGGGCTCGGAGAACGGCATCACCTACGTGCCCGAGCTGGCGGCCGGTACGTACAACGTGTCCATCGCGTGCGGCAACGCGTTCGTCGGCGAAGCGTCCTTCGACGTCACGGGCTAGCGCAGGTCGCAGCCCGTCGCGATCGCGAGGGCCTTGCAGACCTCATGCATGCGCAGCATCGGCAGCGTGCAGATGGGCTCGATGAAGCGGTTCTTGGGCAAGACGACAACGTTGTCGAAGCTCAAGACGGACTCGGTCGGCATGCCGTCCTCGGGGCCTAGCGCGACCTCGGTGGGTATTCCACGGATTGTCGTCGTGGCCGGCGCGACGAGGAGCCCGCTCAGAAGCGGAATCGCAGTCTGTCTCGTCAGGACAAGGCAGGGTCGCCGTCCGGTCCCGGGCAAGTCAGCCCACCAGATTTCCCCTCGAGCTACCACGGCGGGAGGTGGCGGGCGGACTCGCTCAGCGCCGCTTCCGTCCACGCGTCGAGCTCTCCGGGCGGGATGCGCGTGTAGCCCTCGATGATGGCGCGGTCGATCTCCGCCTGCTCGTCCGTCGCGATGTACTGCTCGATCGCCTGGCGGATGAGGTGCGAGCGGGAGACGTGCCTGCGGGCCGCGCGCTCGTCGAGCGCAGCGATTAGCTCGTCCGAGAGCTGCACGAGCGTCTGCCGTCTCGCCACCGTCATATGATGGCATATTGCCAGGTCGGGCACACGTAAGGCCCGCCGGCACACATCCGGCACAGAATCGGCACGGAGCGGTGTCAGGTCCCGCTCCTAGACTCGAAGCCATGGCGAAGCCGGCCGTTCTCTACGCGTGCACCGAGTGCGGCTATTCCTCGCCGCGCTGGTTCGGCAAATGCCCCGGCTGCAGCTCGTTCGGGACGCTGGCGGAGGAGAGTCCGCCGGACGCGAAGGCTGAAGCTGCAGCCCGACCGCCCCTGCGGCTCGTCGACGTGCGGGCGACTGACGCCGAGCGGATCGCGACCGGTGTCGCCGAGCTCGACCGGGTGCTGGGGGGCGGCCTCGTTCCCGCCTCGCTGGTGCTCGTCGGCGGCGAGCCGGGCGTCGGCAAGTCGACGCTGCTGCTGTCTGCGCTTCGCGCGATGGGAGAGGAGCGGCGCGTCCTCCTCGTGACGGGGGAGGAGTCGCCCGCCCAGGTGCGTCTCCGGGCGGAGCGGCTCGGTGGGAGCGGCAACATCGAGATCATCGCCGAGACGGAGCTCGAGGCCGTGGCGTCCACGCTCGAGAGCGAGCGGCCGGCCGTTTGCGTGATCGACTCCGTGCAGACGCTGTACTCGTCCGGCGTGGGCTCGGCACCGGGCTCGGTGGCCCAGGTGCGCGAGGCCGCCACGCGGCTGCTCCGTGTGGCGAAGGAGTCGGGCGTCGCGTTGTTCCTCGTGGGGCATGTGACGAAGGACGGTGCGGTCGCCGGCCCGCGGGTCCTCGAGCACCTCGTCGATTGCGTTCTCCAGTTCGAGGGCGACCGCTACCGCGAGCACCGCGTGCTGCGGGCGACGAAGAACCGGTTCGGCTCGACGAACGAGATCGGCGTGTTCGAGATGACGGCGGCCGGGCTCGTCGGTGTGCCCGACCCGTCGGAGCTCTTCGGCCGCGCGGAGCCGGGCGAGATCGGCTCGGCTGTCGCCTGCACCCTCGAAGGCACGCGGCCGATCCTGCTCGAGATCCAGGCACTCGTGTCTCCGACGGATCTCGCAATGCCTCGCCGCGTCGCGACCGGCATCGACCCCAGGCGGCTGGCGATGATCGTGGCCGTGCTGTCACGGCACGCCGGGCTCGCGCTCGGCCAGGCGGACGTGTTCGTGAACGTGGCTGGCGGGCTGCGCATCGACGAACCGGGCGCCGACCTCGCCGTCTGCCTCAGCGTCGCCTCCGCGGCTCGCGGAGCACCGGTGCACGCCGGCCTCGCCGCATTCGGGGAAGTCGGGCTCACCGGCCGTCTTCGGCCTGTCACGCAAGCCGACCGCCGGCTCGAGGAGTGCGCGAAGCTCGGCACGTCCTCCGTGCTCGCGCCGGCCGGCGTGTCGTCGGCCGGCAAGGTCGAGATTCTCACGGCCGAAACGGTCCGACAGGCTGTCGCCGTCGGGCTCGACGCACGTTCTCCCGCTTTGGCGTAGTCTGCTCTGAGCAGGGACTTTTGGGCTCTGACCCCTCAAAACCCCTGTAAACATGGCGTTTTCCGACGCCATCGGCTATACTGAGCGAGCTCGCCGGCGGTTCTTCGATCCGCCGGCGTCTTGGTGAGTAGCTCTGGGCGAGGAAGGGGGAGCGGTTGTTGTACAAGCTGGGCGACAAGGTCGTGTATCCGCACCACGGAGCAGGCACCATCGTGAAGAAGGAACAGCGTGAGATCCTCGGCTCCAAGCGCGAGTACCTCACAATCAAGATCCTCCACAACGACATGGTTGTGAATGTGCCCACCGAGAACGCTGAGCGTGTCGGGTTGCGGCAGGTCATCAACGAGAAGCAGGTCACAGAGGTCGTGAAGGCGCTGACCGGCTCCGGCACGCAGATGCCGAAGAACTGGAACCGGCGCTTCAAGCACAACCGCGACAAGATGAAGACGGGCGACGTGCTCGAGCTCGCGGAGGTCGTGCGCAACCTCGCGCTTCGCGACCACGAGAAAGGACTCTCGACGGGCGAGATGCAGATGTTCGTGAAGGCGAAGAAGATCCTCGCTTCCGAGCTGATGTATGCGAAGCACATGGACGAGGAGCAGACACATCTCTGGCTCGACGACGTTCTCTCCGGCAACGGCACAAACGGCAAGCGCCGCGCCAAGGCCAAAGTCGGGGCCAGCGTCTAGAGCCTCCTACGAAGGGTGAGCACGTGGGCGATCATCGTCGCCGCCGGCAGCGGTGATCGCCTCGCAGCGGACAGGCCCAAGGCGTTCGCGCGCCTTGGCGACAGGCCGTTGCTCGCGGAGAGCTTCGAACGGCTCGACCGATCGGAGTGGGTCGACGGGATCGTCGTCGCCTGCCCCGAAGGGTGGGAGGAGCCGGCGATTCTCCTCGCCGAGGAGCTCGGCGCGAGCAAGGTGGCGCAGGCAGTGACCGGCGGCGCCAGTCGGACAGAGTCGGTGCGCCTGTGCGTGCGCGAGGTGCCGCCCGAGGCAGTGGCGCTCCTCGTGCACGATGCCGCGCGCCCGCTGCTCGCCGAAGAAGTCATCTCCCGCGTGCTCGAGCCTCTCGGCGAGGGCTGGGACGGCGTCGTGCCCGCGCTGCCCGTTGTCGACACGATCAAGCGGGTCGAAGATGGCAAGGTCGTGGAGACGCTCGTGCGCGACGGTCTCATGGCCGCGCAGACCCCGCAGGCGTTCGTGGCCGGCGTGCTACGGGCTGCGCTCGCAGGAGACGTCGACGGCGCATCCGATTGTGCCTCGCTCGTCGAGGCGTCCGGCAGCCGGGTGAAGGTCGTCGACGGCGATCCTCGGCTGTTGAAGGTGACGACCGCGCAGGACCTTCGCCTCGTCGAGGCGCTCCTAGCCGAGATGGCGCCGTGATCGTCGACTACCACATGCACTTACGCGACGGGGCCGGACAGGTCGAGTTTGCGCCGCAGGCCGTGGGCCCGTTCGTGGAGACGGCGATCGCGCGCGGCGTCGCGGAGATCGGCTTCACGGAACACGTCTACTACTTCCGTCAGACCGCGGAGATCTGGGACGTCCCGTACCTGTCGGAGCGGTGTGTCCACGACCTCGACGTGTACTGCGACGCCGTCCTCGAGGCGAAGCGCGCGGGCCTGCCGGTCAAGCTCGGGCTCGAGGTGGACTACGTCGGCGCGCAACAGCCTCGCCTCGCGGAGCTGCTCGAGCCGTATCCGTTCGACTTCCTGCTGGGATCGGTGCACTGGCTTGACCGGATGGCCGTCGACATGTCGCCCGGCGCTTGGGACGTGATGACCGTCGACGAGGTCTGG
>JBKJWA010000185.1:0-18844 GCA_046716705.1 Gaiellaceae bacterium | reverse complement strand
TCGTCCAGCTCACTGGGAAGCGGCGCGGTGGTCGCCTCCCGCGCCGGCTCCGACGTGACGTGCGCGACCTCCTCGCCTGCCAGCAGCTCGTCGGAGACTGCAGTGAGGGTCACCCTTCGGCGACGATGTCCAGCGTGCGCGGCTCGAAGCCCTCGAGCAGCTCCTGCATGCGGGCGACGCGCTCGTGGTAGCCGGTGGCCGCTCGCCAGTTCTTCACCGCATCCGTGCTCATCCAGGGCCCGAAGCTGACAAAGGTGGACGGGCTCTCGGCGTCCCGCAGCAGCCTCGCGCGCGGGCCGAGTCCCTGGAGGTGGCTCCACTCGATCCACTCCTTCCAGCGCCGGATGAACTCGTCCTCCGATCCCGGCTTCACGCGCCACGTCGTGTGCGTGTACGTCTCAGCCATGTCAGCCTCCCTTTGGACGGCGATGCCGTGATCGTACTGCTAGCGTCGCGCCGTGGCCGTCGCGCGCTGCCTGACCATTGCCGGCTCCGACTCCGGCGGCGGCGCGGGCATCCAGGCCGATCTCAAGGCGTTCGCCGCCGCAGGCTGCTACGGGATGAGCGCCATCGTCGCGCTGACCGCCCAGAACACCGTCGGCGTGACGGCCGTGCAGGAGGTGGCCCCGGAGTTCGTGCAGGCACAGCTCGACGCCGTCTTCTCCGACATCGGCGTCGACGCAGCGAAGACGGGGATGCTCTACTCGCACGAGATCGTCGAGACGGTGGCGGCGTTCCTCGCCGAGCAGCCCGTTCCGCTCGTCGTCGACCCGGTGATGATCTCCGCCGCCGGTGCGCAGCTGCTCCAGGACGACGCCGTAGACGCCCTCGTAACGCTGCTCTTCCCGCTGGCGACGGTGATCACGCCGAACCTCCACGAAGCGCAGGCGCTCGGCGGCGTGGACACGGAGGATCGCGGCGTGCTCGCCGAGCAGCTCCACGCGATGGGAGCGCGCGCCGTCATCGTTACGGGCGGCCACGGTGAGCGCGCAGTCGACCATCTCTTCACCTCCGGCAAACACGTCGAGATTCCCGTCGAGCGTCACGACGTCCCCGCGACGCACGGCGCCGGCTGTACGCACTCGGCGACGCTGGCAGCGCTGCTCGCGCAGGGACAGTCCCTCGAGGAGGCGGCCCGGGGCGCTGCGGAGGCGGCCGCCGACGCGGTCGCACACGGGCTCGTCGATCTGGGTGAGGGAGAGGGGCCTGTGGACGTGCTCCATGTCGCAGACGCTCGCTGACCTCGGCGAGCTGGGGCTGCTCGCCGAGCTCGAGCGGCGCGGTCTGGCGAAGGGCATCGCCGATGACGCCGCGTTGCTGGGCGGCGGTCTCGTCGTCACGCAGGACGCGCTTCTGGAAGGCGTCCACTTCACGCTCGATCGGATCCCGTGGCGCGACCTCGGCTTCCGGGCGGCGGCGGTCAACCTCTCCGACCTCGCCGCGAGCGGGGCGACGCCCGACGGCCTTGTCGTCAGTCTCGGCGCCCCCGGCGAGACCGAGCTCGACGCGGTGCTCGAGCTCTACGAGGGGATCGCCGAGACCGGTGTCGACGTCGTCGGGGGCGACACGACGTCCGCCGACCGCATCTACCTGTCGGTCACGGCGCTCGGCCGCTCGGAGCGCGTGCCCGGGCGCGGCGGGGCGCTGCCGGGTGACCTGCTCGTCGTGACCGGTCCGCTCGGCGCGGCCGGAGCGGCATTCCGCGACGGCGGCCTCGCCCGGCCACCGGTCCGGCTCGAGGAGGGTCGTGCGCTGGCAGCGCATGCGCACGCGCTCATCGACATCTCCGACGGGATCGCGCGCGACACCGCTCACATCGCAGAGCGCTCGGGCTGCAGGCTCGTCATCGACCTCGAGCGAGTCCCGCTGGCGAACGGCGCCACGGTCGACGAGCTTGCCTTCGGCGAGGACTACGAGCTGCTGGCGGCGGTCGTAGACTCCGGCCCGTTCGTGGAGATCGGCCGGTGCGAAGAGGGCGAGGGCGTCGAGTTGCTGCTCGACGGCGAGCCGTACGAGCTGGGGAGCTGGGAGCACTTCCGGTGATCGCGCTCCGCCCCGGGACGGGTGCAGACATCGAGCACGTGAAGCGGGCGCTGTTCGAGGCTGTCTCGTGGAATCCCGAGCGAGAGCTCCCACCGTACGAGGTCACGATCGAGCATCCGGAGCTCGCTCGCTACCACGAAGGCTGGGGGCGTCGCTGCGACCTCGTGGTCGTCGCCGAGCGCGACGGCGAAGTCGTTGGTGCGTCGGTCTGCCGCCTGTTCACGGCTGAGGATCACGGCCACGGCTACGTCGACGACTCAACGCCCGAGCTTGCCGTCGCCGTCTGGGACGGCTGCCGCGGCGAGGGCATCGGGACGAAGCTCATGAACGCGCTCGAGGAGGCGGCGCGCGTTGCGGGCTTCACACAACTCAGCCTCAGCGTGGATACAGACAATCCCGCGCGCCGGCTCTACGAACGCCTTGGCTACACAGAGCTGACCGTAGATGATGATGGCGTTCGAATGATGAAGGAGCTTCGAGGGTGACGGTCTGCTCGAGCTGCGGCGCCGAAAACTCGCCGGGACAGAAGTTCTGCGGCGAATGTGGGACCGCGCTGGCGGCGACGTGCGCGTCGTGCGGAGCGACAAACCCTCCTGAGCAGAAATTCTGCGGGGAGTGCGGCAAGCCGCTCGACGCCTCCGCTCGTGAGCCTGCGCCGGCGGTCGCCGTCGAACGGCGGATCGTCTCCGTGCTCTTCGCCGACCTCGTCGGCTTCACGCCGCTGTCGGAAGACCGCGATGCCGAGGAGGTGCGCGACCTCCTCTCCCGGTACTTCGAGGTCGCCGCGGACGTTATCGGGCGCTACGGCGGCGTCGTCGAGAAGTTCATCGGCGACGCGGTGATGGCCGTCTGGGGCACACCCGTGGCGCAGGAGGACGACGCCGAGCGCGCCGTACGCGCTGCGCTCGAGCTCGTCGCCGCCGTGAGCGCGTTCGGCGGCGAGACGGGGATGCCGGAGCTCGGCGCGCGTGCGGCAGTGCTGACCGGCGAGGCGGCGGTCAATCTCGGCGCGGCTGGCCAGGGCATGGTCGCGGGCGACCTCGTCAACGCGGCCTCCAGGGTGCAAGGGGCCGCCGAGTCGCACACCGTGCTCGTCGGTGATCCGACGCGCCGAGCAACGGAAGCGGCGATCGCGTACGCCGACGCGGGTCTCCACGAGCTGAAGGGCAAGGCGGAGGCGATGCAGCTCTGGCGTGCCCTCCGCGTCACCGCGGGCCGCGCGGGAGGCTTGAAGTCGCAGGGCCTCGAGCCGCCCTTCGTCGGCCGTGACCGGGAACTGCGGCTCGCAAAGGAGCTCTTCCACGCCAGCGCCGATGAGCACAAAGCGCATCTGCTCTCGATCACCGGCATCGCCGGCATCGGCAAGTCCCGCCTCTCCTGGGAGCTCTACAAGTACCTCGACGGCATCTCTCAGGACGTGGCCTGGCACCGCGGCCGCTGCCTGGCCTACGGCGACGGCGTGACGTACTGGGCGCTCGCCGAGATGGTCCGGATGTTCGCGGGCATCGCCGAGAGCGAGGACGACGGAACGGCGTCGTCGAAGCTCGACGCCGCTCTCGAGGGCGCTGTCGAAGACGCCGAGGAACGCACGTGGATACGACCGCGCGTCGCCCAGCTCCTCTCGCTCGAGGCGCGTTCGGATCTCGAGCAGGCTGAGCTGTTCGCCGGGTGGCGTCTCTTCTTCGAACGACTCGCAGAGCGCAACGCTGTCGTGCTCGTCTTCGAGGACATGCAATGGGCCGACGCACCGCTGCTCGAATTCGTGGCGTACCTGCTCGAGTGGTCGCGCAATCACGCGATCCTCGTCGTTGCGCTCGCCCGCCCCGGGTCGGCCGAACCGAAGGCGCAGTGGGCGGCCGGGCTCAGGAACGCGACCACGCTCTCGCTCGAGCCCCTATCGGCTGAAGCAATGGAGGCGCTGCTCGACGGCTTCGTCCCCGGTCTCTCCGACGACCTTCGCACGCAGATCCTCGAGCGTTCGGAAGGGGTTCCCCTCTACGCAGTCGAGACCGTTCGGATGCTCATAGACCGTGGCCTCTTGGAGCAGGTGGGAGACGTGTACCAGCCAGCCGGCCCGATCGAGGAGCTCGACGTTCCCGAGACGCTTCAGGCGCTGATCGCTGCGAGGTTGGACGGCCTTCCACCCGATGAGCGCGGCGTGCTGCAAGACGCCGCCGTGCTCGGAAAGACGTTCACGAAGTCGGCCTTGGCGGCCGTGTCTGGGCGTGACGACACCGAGCTCGACGGTGTCCTCCTCGCGCTTGTGCGCAAAGAGGTGCTGTCGCTTCAGGCGGATCCCCGGTCACCGGAGCGCGGTCAGCACAGCTTCCTCCAGGACCTCTTGCGCCAGGTCGCCTACGAGACACTGTCGCGGAAGGAGCGCAAGACGAGGCACGTTGCGGCCGCCTCGTATCTCGAGCAGCACTGGGAGGAGGGTGACGACGAGCTCGTGGAGATCGTCGCCTCGCACCTGCTGTCGGCGCTCGAGCTCGACCCCGACGCAACCGATGCGCTCGAGCTGCGGACGAACGCCGAGGCGATGCTCGTCCGCGCAGGCGAACGGGCGGCCACCCTTGGCGCGAACGACAGCGCGCAACGGTACTTCGAGCAGGCCCTCGAGCTCGCTGACAGCCCGCTGCGCGCAGCCGGGCTCCACGAGCGTGCAGGCCAGATGGCCACCTTTGGGAGTCGCACCCCCGATGCCCGTGCGCACTTCGAGGCGGCGATCGAGGGGTTCGAGGGCATGGGGCTAACGCACCCGGCTGCTCGCGTTCGGTCGCGTCTGGGTCTGCTCGCCTGGCAGCAGGAGGGCGATATCGCGAAGGCGATCGTGTACATGGAGTCCGCCTTCGACGTGCTTGCCGCCGACGAGCGCGACGCCGATCTCGCGCAGCTGGCGGTCTCGCTCGCCCGCCCGCTGTTCTTTACCGGCCGTCATGACGAGGCGATGGCGCGCAACGAGCTCGCGCTCGAGATCGCGGAGTCGCTGGAGCTGCCGGAGGTGCTCTCGCATGGGCTCAATACGAAGGGCCTGATCCTCTCGGCGCGGGGGAGGCCCGAAGAAGCCTGGCTGCTGACGAGTCATGCGCTGGAAGTGGCGCTCACCCATGACCTGTCAACGGCCGCGATTCGCGCCTACATCAACTCCACGGGACTCGTCGCCATGCGAAACCGGGAGCGCGAGGCTCTCGAGCTGACCCTCAAGGGTCGGGAGCTTGCAAGGAAGGTAGGCGATCGAGACGCAGAGCGCTTCCTCGAGGGCTGGGTTCTCGGCATTCGGGCGACACTCGGCGAATGGGACGCTGTCATGGCCGACGACCATCCGCCCGAGGCCGAGGAGCGAATGGACGTTTGGCTGTACGCGAGTGTCGTCCCCATACTTGCCGCACGAGGCGAGCTGGAGGAGGCCAGGCGCCGGCTCGAGGTGGCTCGGCCGCTTGCCGACACGGAGGAAGCGCAGAACCTCGCGGGATTCAAGGCGATGGAAGCGCACGTGCTCATCGCCGAAGGGCGGTCGCCAGAGGCGCTCTCTGCGGCCGAGGACGCGATCTCCCTCCGGGACGCCGTGGCAGGCGGGCTCGCGACACTTGGCGGTGGGTACACGATCGCGCTCGAGGCCGCATTTGCCCTGGGTGACGATGCAAAGGCGGACGAGCTCCTGGCGATCGTCGAGCACTTTCCGCCTGGCCAGTTGAGCCCCTATCTCCGCGCGATCGGTGCACGCTTCACCGCTCAACGCGCAGCACGTGACGGTGACGGCGATACCGCGGCCGCCGGCTTCGCCGCCGCCGCCCGGATCTTCGGCGAGATCGAGTACGCGTTCGACCTCGCCGTCGTGCTGCTCGAGCACGCCGAGTGGCTAGCCGGCGAGGGTCGGCTCGAGGAGGCCGAGCCGCATGCCACCGAGGCGCGCGAGATCTTCGAGCGCCTGCGTGCGGCACCGTACGTCGAGCGGCTCGATCGGCTGCCGACGGGCGCCGCCGCGGCTCGCTAGCTGAAGACGTACGACTGCGTCCCGTCCTCCAAGACGGACACGTCCGCATGGATGTGGAAGCCGGTGGTGCGGCTGTCCCACCAGCGTTCGAGAACCACTCCGTCGAGTGGATGGATCTCCGCGCTGAGTTCGGCCGGGTAGGCGTAACGCGCCTCGTCGATGTCCTCATCTAACTGGGGTCGAGGAACTGCCGTGGGATCGACCGGCGTGGCCAGGAAGAACGCGAGCACATTGCGACGCCGGTCGTGCTCCCGCTCCCACACCATCGTGCACACGAGCTCCTCCACCTGGACAGCGATCGCGGTCTCCTCGAGCACTTCCCTGGCCGCCGTCTGCTCGAAGGTCTCGCCTGCTTCGTAGTAGCCGGAGGGAAACTCCCAGTGCACCCCGTACGGGCGGCGCTGGCGGATCATGAGCAGCCGCCCATCGTGCAGGACGATCCCGCTGGCGCCCGTGAGCGTCGTCCAGGTCACACGGCGGTGAGCCAGGCGGCCCAGGCTTGTTCGTAGCGCGAGCGCGGATACGCGCCCATGACCTTCTCGCGCTCCTCTCCGCCTTCGAAGAGGATCGCCGTCGGGATCGAGAGCACGCCGTAGCGGGACGGCGTCGAGAGATTCTCGTCGATGTTGAGCTTCACAAAGCGGACTCGGCCCTCGTGCTCGGACGCGAGCTGCTCGAAGATCGGGTCGACCGCGTGGCACGGCCCGCACCACGGCGCCCAGAAGTCGACGACGACGGGGCCGTCCGCGTCGAGCACCTCCCGCTGGAACGTGGCGTCGGTCACGTCGTCCATAGGCGGGTTATAGCCGCCGCGCCATGGCGCGGGCGCGCAGCAGCGGCACCTTCCACACGGCCTCGAGGAAGATCGTCTTGCTCATCTTCGAGGTGCCCGTCTCGCGGTCGGCGAACGTGATGGGGATCTCGACGACGCGGAAGCCTGCTCGCAGCGCGCGGTAAGTCGTCTCGATCTGGAACGCGTAGCCGGTGGATGTCACCGCGTCGAGGTCGATCGCCTCCAGCACCGCTCGCCGGTAGCACTTGAAGCCGCCCGTGAGATCGCGGATGCCGACGCCGAGCAGCGCGCGCGCGTAGAGCGAGCCGCCCGACGACACGAAGCGTCGCAGCGCGCCCCAGTTCTCCACGCGACCCCCCGCCACGTAGCGCGAGCCGAGCACGAGATCGGCGTCCGCCGCTGCGGCGAGCAGCCGCGGCACATCCTGCGGGTCGTGCGAGAAGTCGCAGTCCATCTCGAGGATGAGCTCTGCCCCGCCTGCGAGCGCCTGCCGGAACGCTGCGAGGTACGCCGGGCCGAGGCCATCCTTCCGCGGCCGGTGAAGGACGTCGACGAAGTCGAGCTCGGCAGCGAGCTCGTCCGCGAGCTTCCCCGTCCCGTCCGGTGAAGAGTCGTCGACGACGAGGACCCGCGCGTCGTCGGGCAACACACCGCCGAGCGCGCGCAGCATCGGCTCGAGGTTCTCGCGCTCGTTGTACGTCGGCAGGCAGATCGTGGCGCGCACGGAGGGCCATATCATCGCGGGCGGGATGGCCAGCCTGCCCTCGAACGCCGACGTCGCCGCCCAGTTCGAGCTGCTCGCCGACATCTTCGAGCTCGAGGAAGTGGAGTCGTTCCGCGTGCTTGCCTACCGGCGGGCCGCGACGCGGATCCGCGAGACGGGCACTTCCGTCGCGCAGATGGCGCTCGAAGGGAAGGCGAAGGAGCTCCAGGGAATCGGCAAGACGATCGAGGAGAAGATCGTCCAGATCGTCGAGGACGGTGAGGTCCACGCACTGACGAAGCACAAGAAGCAGGTGCCGGCGGAGGTCGTGGAGTTCATGCGCATTCCGGGCCTGGGGCCGAAGACGGTCCGCCGCATCTGGCACGAGCTCGGCATCACCACCCTCGAGGGGCTACGTGGGGCGGCTCAAGCAGAGCAGCTGCGAACGCTGTCCGGGCTCGGCCCGAGGAGCGAGGAGAACGTCCTGCGTGCGCTCGCTGAGGCGAAGGGCGAGCCCGGCCCCGTTCGGGCGCTGCTCGGCATAGCGCTGCCGGCGGTGCTGGAGGCGGTCGAGGAGCTTCGCGCCCACCCCGCCGCGCTCGAGGTGTCGGAGGCGGGCAGCGCACGGCGGCGTCGTGAGACGGTCCGCGACGTCGACATCATCGCGACCGCCCGCGACCCCGACGCGCTCATCGCGCACTTCACCGAGCTGCCGTGGGTGGTGGAGGTGGCGGCGCGAGGCGGCACGAAGGCGACCGTCGTTTCCGGGCACGGGCTCCGCTTCGACCTTCGCGTCGTTCCGCCCGAGTGCTACGGCAACCTCTTGCAGCATTTCACGGGCTCGAAGAACCACAACATCGCCATGCGCGAGGAGGCCCAGCGGCGCGGGCTCTCGATCTCCGAGTACGGCGTCCTCGACACCGAGACCGGCGAGACGATCACGCACCGGGAGGAGAAGCAGCTGTACGAGTTCCTCGGCTACCAGCTGATCCCGCCCGAGCTGCGAGAGAACGCCGGCGAGCTCCAGGCCGCGCGCGAGGGGTCGTTGCCGAAGCTCGTCGAGCTCAAGCAGCTGAAAGGGGATCTCCACACGCACACGACCTGGTCCTCCGACGGCCACAACACCGTCGAGGAGATGGCGGTCGCGGCCATCGACCGCGGCTACGAGTACCTCGCGATCACCGACCACTCGCACTACCTGCGCGAGGGGCGGATGGAGGCGCAGGACGCTGAGATCGACGCCGTCTCGGAGCGGCTCGCGCCGTTCCGGCTGCTGAAGGGCGTCGAGGCCAACATCCGCGCCGACGGCTCGATCGACGTGCCGGATGAGGTGCTCGCGGAGCGCGACTGGGTCGTCGCATCGCTGCATTCGGCGTTTCACCGCGATCCGACCGAGCGCGTGTGCGGAGCGATGGAGAATCCGCACGTCGACTGCATCGGGCACTTGACCGCGCGGAAGATCGGCCGCCGTGCGAGCGTCGCGATCGATCCCGGTCGCGTCATCGAGACCGCCTCGCGGACGGGGACAGCGCTCGAGATCAACTCGCAGCCTGACCGGCTCGACATGCCGGACCCACTCGCGCGGCTGGCGGGCGAAGAGGGCGTGCTCGTGCCCGTGACGAGCGACGCGCATCGGGTGTCGACGCTCGCCTACGTCGAGCTCGGCATCGGCCAGGCGCGGCGCGCGTGGCTGACGAAGAAGCACGTGCTCAACACGCGTTCGTGGGCGCAGATCGACAAGACGCTGAAGCGGTGAGTAGCTTCCGGGAGGACGGCGCCGAGGCCCTGGAGTGGGCTGTGCACGCTGTCGACTCGCTCGGCGACTACGGCCCGGCGCTCGGCCGCCGGTTTCGATCGCTGAACCTGTAGGCGGTGCTGCGTCGCCAGGCCGCGAGCGTTTGAGCCGCCTGACACACAATCGGCACGCTTTTGTCACCCACAGGTCTGGACTTCCCCGCTACGGTAAACCCGGGAGGAGGCGAGGGGTGGCCCCGGAGCTCTCAAAGTTTGGAGAGTTCCGCCAAAGCGGCGTCGTGGAGGGCCACGCGGTAATGCCACAGCGCCCTCCCGGTTGCCAGCAGCCGCTCCCGAATCGGGCCGCCGAGCTCCGCGGCCGACCCCCAGCGTGCCTCCGCAATCTCGGCCGTGTCCTGTGCCGCCAGCACCTCCTCCTCAGTGGTCGCGGAGAAGACGTGCGTCACCCACGGCACCGACTGGTCGCGGAAGCGGAACACCGCCTCCGCCCGCACGAGGTAGCGCCCCAGCTCGATGGCCGCCCCCAGCTCCTCGAGGCCCTCGCGGACGATTCCCTCGACGAACTCCTCGCCGACCTTGACGCCCCCGCCGGGCGTCCGCCAGATGCCGTGCTCGAAGTGCGGCTTGCGGATCAGGGCGAGCCGATCCCCGTTCGTGACGAACAGCGTGACGTCGTGGCGCCGCCCGGGGCTGTAGGTAATGAGCGAGAGCTCGGGATCGGTGACCTCGCCCTCCCAGCCCAGAACGGCGGGTTCGCCGTAGCGCTTGCGCACGGGAGCGAGCATGGCTTCGTCGACGTGCGTCACAACCGCGCCAGGACAGCCGCGAGCCCTGCCGGACCGTCGACGACGAAGTCGGCTGCGGGGCCGAGCTCGTCTGGCGCTTCGTCCGAGGCGATCGCGATCCGCACTGCGAGCTCAACGCCGTCGAGGCCGCGAAAGGCATCGAGATCGGTCGTGTCGTCCCCCGCATACAGGGCGCGATGAAGGTCGCCCTCCGCCAGGAGCTGCCTGACGGCGGTGCCCTTGTCGCCGTCAACGGGTGGACGTATCTCGAGAACGCGACGACCCCAGCGCGGCAGCAGACCCTGCGCCAGCGCACGTTCCGCGACAGGCCTCAGCGCACTCTCGGCAGCAGCGACGTCGTCGGCCGTTCGGTAATGGAAGGCGAGCGAGAGCCGCTTCCCTTCCTCGTGCGGCCAGTCCACGCCGGCAGCGAAGTCGGCCAGCCGTCCCGCCCATTCGCCTGCTCCAGGTGCCAGCTCGAGTCCGTGCTCTCCGACGTAGCGCACACCCTCCACGCCGACCACGCGAGCAGCGTCCTCACCGGTACGGCCGCTGAGACAGGCAACGAGCCCGTAGCGATCGACGAGACCGGCCAAGAGCTCGCGCGTCTCGGGCGGGACCGAGGCGTCCTGCGGCCGGGAGACGACGGGCGCCAGGGTGCCGTCGACGTCGAGGATGATGGCGGCCTCACGTGGCCGCCCGGCAAGCTCGGCTAGGAGATCGACGGTGGTCACCCTCGTAGACTACGCCGGTGCGCCTCGTCCTCATCGGCCTCGCGGCGGGGGTGTTCGGGGCGCTCTTCGGCGTGGGCGGCGGGATCGTCATGGTGCCGCTACTCATCCTCCTCGCCGCATATCCGGAACGCTCTGCGATGGCGACGTCTCTCGCGGCGATCGGCCTCATCGCCGCCGAAGGCGTGATCTTCTTCGCGATCCACGGCGATATCGAGCCGGGCCATGCGGCGCTCGTGGGCATTCCCGCCACCGTGGGCGTGCTCGCGGGGACGAGCCTCCAGCAGCGGCTCGCGACCCGCACGCTGATGCTCGTGTTCGCCGGACTGCTCGTCGTCCTCGCCATACGTCTCCTCATCTGATGGAAAAAGCCGCGATCGGCATCACCCTCGGCGTTCTCGCCGGAGTGCTCGCGGGCATGTTCGGAGTGGGGGGAGGGATTCTCTTCGTGCCGGCGCTATCGCTCGCGCTCGGGCTCGACCAGCTGACCGCGCAGGCGACGTCCCTGCTCGCGATGCTGCCGGTCGTCGCCGTCGGCACCTGGCGCCAGCGGAAGTATGGGCACGTGCGGCTGCGGCCCGCTCTCGTGCTGGGCATCGGCGGGATCGTGGGCGTTGTAGCGGGCGGTCTCCTCGCGATCAACCTGCCCGAGCACGTGCTCGAGCGGCTCTTCGCGCTGCTGCTGATCGGCGTCGCGGCACAACTCGCGATAGGCGCGCTGCGAGCTCCATCACGGCACTAGCCGCATCCTGTTGCCATAATCCACGTGATGGTGGGCTTGCGCGGGCTGACGCTCGCATCAGTCGTGCTGCTGTCGCTCACCGCCCAGGCGGGCGCGGAGAGCGGGCAGCAGTCGCAGCAGTCCTCGGGCGGGATCGCCTACGGGGTGAAGGTGCTGCTTCCGAACCAGGCGCCCATCGTCGCCGGGTACGTCGACGCCGCTTCCGCGAGCGCCGCCGCTCCGGTCTCCTTCTCATACCCCGGGGACGGATCGATCGTCCGCGCCCAGAGCGTCGCTGCGAGGTCGTGGGCGGCACCGGTGAACGCGCAGGCGAGGACCGACCTCCGCGCGGTGTCGCTCTTCGGCGGTGAGATCACGATGGACGCCGTCGTCGCCCGTTCGTGGGCCTCCTCCAAGGCCGGCGAGGAGAGCTTCGCCGGCACGGCGATCACGAACCTCACCGTGCTCGGGCAGGGCGTCCAACCGTCGCCGGACCTGCGCGTCCCGCTCGGTGACTGGGGCCATCTCACGCTGTTGCAGGAGCGTTCGCAGTCGACGGAAGATCGGACACGCGGCTGGGTGACGGTGATCGACGTGCGGCTCGACGCCGATCACGCCGCCTTGCCCGTCGGCACGCGAATCCTCGTCGGCTACGCCGAGGCTTCGGCCTCGAGCCCCAAGCCGGCGCCCGCCGTGAAGGCCGCCGTCGCCGGCAAGGAGACGCCCGTCGTGGTGGAAAGCCCCGTCGTCAAGCAGCCCGTCCCGCCCGGCAGTCGCCGCGGCCTCGGCATACCGGCTGACATGCCCCGCCCCGGTACGACGGGCCCGTCACCGCTCGTGCAGATCGCTCCGAAGGTGACGAAGCGACTGACCGCCGCGGGCTACGTCTTCCCGGTATACGGCCCGGCGGGCTTCAGCGACACGTTCGGCGCCGCGCGCGCCGCGACGGGCTGGCACCACGGAGAGGACATCTTCGCCGCACTCGGCGCGCCCGTGCTGGCGGTTACCGACGGGACGGTGTTCTCGGTCGGGTGGAACCGGGTCGGTGGGAATCGGCTGTGGCTCCGCGACCGGTACGGCAACGAGTTCTACTACGCCCATTTGGCGGCGTTCTCCCCGCTCGCGGTGGACGGCGGTCGCGTGCAGGCCGGCGACGTGGTCGGCTTCGTCGGAAACACGGGCGACGCGGAGGCGACTCCGTATCACCTGCACTTCGAGATCCACCCTTCGTCGCTCTTGTTCCTCGGCTACGACGGTGTCGTCAACGCGTACCCGTACCTCCGCGCCTGGCAGCACGCGAAGGACGTCGATTTCCCGTCGGCGGCTGTCTGGGCGCCCACCCTCAGAGCCACGGGGCGCGCGCCTGCTGCCGGCGCCATCCTCTTGCAGGCGCGCGACATCTCCGTGGCGAGTGGGCTCGACCCTGGCTCGCTCGCGCGAGCGATCGCCCCGGCCGGTGGCGGCCGGAGCGCCGCTCGCGAACTGCAAAGCCGCTAGTACGCGGTAACGGTCTCGGCCTGTTCCTGGCCGTTGTAGGAGAACTCGCCTCCCGACACGCGTCCCTTCACCCAGCGACGGGTCTCCGGTCCGGTGAACGGGTTGAAGAAGACGCCGATGGCGATGCCGACGAGGATGAGGAAGACGTTCCGGAAGCCGTGACCGCGGCCGTTCTTCTCGACCTCCTGGATCCGGTCGGCGGCGTTGCGAAGCTCGACGACTGCCCGCTTGAGGCTGTCCTGGACGTCCTCGTCCTTCGCGACCTTCTTGGCCACTCCGGCCACGCCCTTCTGCGGCACGAGCTCGTCGTAGATCTCCTTGGCGGCGTTGAACGCAGCCCGGAGGCTCTCGCGGAACTCCTCGTCCGAGATCGCGCGCTCGACATACGGCCGTGCCGTCTCGGCCGCGCTACGGACCTTCGTGTTCGACCTAGCCATGTGATCACCCCGTTTCCTTATCGTTCCCCGCGAGTGTACCCCCGCCGATCACGCCTAATCCCCCTTGCTGTCGCGGCTGCCATCACGTCCGTCCTGGTCGGTTGCGGGGGCGCCGGGGAGGCGGAGATCGCCGTGACGGCACCCGTGGCGATGAAGACGGTCAGCGGACCAGGGTTCACGTTCACCACGGAACGCGCCCGCGAGATCGCGCGCACGCCACGCTCCGTGACCGTGCTGCCGGCAGCGGACGGCTCGCAGGAGCTCGAGTCGGTCACGATCTTCAGGCTTGTGAAGCCGTTTCGACCGGCGCTCTGGCCGCAGGCGGCGAAGGAGCTCGACGGCGTAGCCGGTCGGCTCGCCGAGAGTCTCGGTGGAGAGCTTGAGCGGGCGCCGAAGACCGTGCGCATCGCCGGGCTTCGCGGGCGGCAGTACGAGATCGGCTACGAGCGTGACGGGGCCAAGCTGCGCCAGCGGCTGACGCTGCTCCTCAGCCGGCGCACGGAGTACCAGCTGCTCTGCCGGTGGCAGACTGCGACCGGAGAGCCTCCGGCATGCGCGCTGCTCGAGCAGACCTTTGGACTTCGATAGGTGAGCGTCATGGATAGACCCGACTTATCCTCCGTTTCCCCAGCGCTTCCAATCGTGCGGGCGGCCAGCCTCACCGTTCGGGACGCGCTTGTCCACGAGTAGTACTGCGGCGCACCCGATCGACCGAGGGCTTACGTTCCTCGCTCGGTTCCAGTCCGAGGAGGGCTCGCTTCGCACGGAGTACGACGGGCCGCTCTTCCTGCTGCCCGGATACATCTTCGCCCACTACGCGACCGAGACCCCCATTCCCGCCGATCACCGGCGGCAGTTCGTCGACTACATCCGAGGTGTGCAGAACGCTGACGGCGGCTTCGGGCTGCACGTCGATGGCGCGAGCTACTTGTTCACGACGGTCTTGAACTATGTCTCCCTGCGCCTGCTCGGTACGCCCAGGGCGGACGAGACGGCGTCACGGGCGATCGAGTGGATCCGTGCGCATGGGGGTGCTCTCGGCATTCCGTCGTGGGGCAAGTGCTGGCTCGCGGTTCTTCGCCTCTACGAGTGGGAGGGGGTAAACCCGGTGCAGCCCGAGCTCTGGCTTCTTCCCGGTTGGTTCCCGGCGCATCCGAGGAGACTGTGGTGTCACGCCCGCGTGGTCTACCTCGCTCTCTCACACCTCTACGGGCGGCGCTGGCAGGTCCCTGAGTCGCCGTTGCTGCGCGAGATCCGTGGGGAGATCTTTGCCCCGCGTTCCTACGATGAGATCGACTTCCGCCGCGAGGCACGCACGAACGTGCTGGCCAACGACGTGTACACACCTCCCAGCCTCGCGCTGCGGGTGGTGAACCGGCTCCTCGCCGCGCTCGAGCGCCGCATTCCGCACCAGCTGCGAGCCCGAGCGCTCGCGCGCACGCTCGACCACATCAAGCATGAGCAGCTGACGACGAGCTTCATCGACCTCGGGCCCGTGAACAAGACGCTCGACGTCATCGCCCTCTACGCGTCCGAGCCCGCCGCTGACCACACGAGACGAGCGATCGAAGAGCTCTCAACCTACGTCTTCGAGGGTGCGGCGGGGCTGACAATGCAGGCGTACAACTCTTCGGAGCTCTGGGACACCGCCTTTGCCGTCCATGCGCTCGCTGCGTCGGATCACGTCGATACCTTCCGGAGCTTCGCGAACGAGGCGCTCCGGTTCATCGACGAGAACCAAGTACGAGAGGACGACCCGGATCGGCGTATCTACTACCGCGATCGCGCTCGGGGAGGCTGGCCGTTCTCGAACCGCGCGCACGGGTGGCCAATCGTCGACTGCACGGCGGAGGCCCTCAGGGCGGTGCTCGAGCTCGGGCCGCGAATCGGAAGGGAGCTCCCCGCGCAGCGACTCGTCGACGCTGTCGACCTGCTGCTCCAGCGGCAGAATCCTGATGGCGGCTGGCCGACGTACGAACGTCGTCGCGCCAGCCCTCTGCTCGAGCTTCTCAACCCCTCCGAGCTGTTCGCCGACGTGATGGTCGACCACTCCTACGTGGAGCTGACGTCATCGGCCATGCAGGGGCTGGTTGCCGCCCGCGAGCACGTTGGCGCTGAGTTGGGAGGCAATCGGCGGGCCCGGCTGGAACAGGCGCTCGAAGGCGGAACCGGGTTCCTGCGCGGGCGGCAGCGAGCCGACGGTAGCTGGGAAGGCTCTTGGGGCATCTGCTTCACGTACGGGACGTGGTTTGGCATCTGCGGGCTACGTGCAGGTGGAGTGGCGACCGACGATCCGGGTCTGCGACGAGCTGCTGCGTTCCTGCTCTCCAAGCAGCTGCCGGACGGGGGCTGGGGCGAGAGCTACAAGAGCTGTCTCGAGCGGGAGTACGTGCACCACCCGGCAGGAGCGCAAGTCGTGATGACGGCCTGGGCCGTGCTCGCTCTGCTCGAGGCCGGCGTGGACGAAGTCCGACCCGCCGTCGAACGCGGGCTGCGCTTCCTCGTGGAGCGGCAGCTTCCTGACGGGGACTGGCCGCAGGAAGGCATGACCGGTGTCTTCAACCGGACGTGCATGCTCAACTATCGCCTCTACCGGAACTACTTCCCGATCTGGGCGCTCGGGCTCGCCGAGAGGAAGGGCTTCACGCTCCCGCGAGCACTCGGGTGAGCGCGGCCCTGACCGACTTTGTGGAAGCGAGCTCCGACGTGAAGTCGAGCAGGGGTATCTTCAGCACCTGGAAGACGTGGCCGGGGAGGAGACGACGGCCGCCTGACTGCCCACCAGCAATTGGGCTGCGAGCAGCTCGTAGGGAGCGTAACGTATGGTCGTGGCACGTCGAAGAGCGGGGCGGCACTTCGCACCGGATGTCGCCGTCGTCGGCGCGGGACCGGTCGGCTGCGTGGCGGCGCTCGCGCTTGTGCGCGAGGGGAACCGTGTGCTCGCCATCGAAGCGGAGCCCGAAGCCGGACGGCGTCTCGCAGGCGAGTGGCTTCACCCGGCCGCAGTTGCGGTGCTGAAGCGCACGGCCGCTGCCGCGCTGCGCCCGGCCTGCGCCGGCCGTGGGTTCGTCATCCATCCGGAGGACGGCACGGGACCGATCGTCCTCCCGTACGCGGAGGGCGCCGAGGGTGCGAGCTGCGATCACTTCGAGCTCGTCTCGTCGTTACGTGCCGCTGTTGCGTCCGAGCCGGGCGTGCGCTTCCTCCCGAATGCACGCGTCGCTGCGCTGGACGGCGAGCAGGTCGTCGTTCGCGACTCGAGTCTTCGCAGGTCGAGCTACACCGTCGAGCGCGTCGTCGGGGCGGACGGCCGATCGTCGTGTGTCCGCCGGCTTGCCGGCATCTCGAACGGGCGCGCCGTCATCTCGCACATGGCTGGGATCGTCCTGCACGGAGCAGACCTTCCCCTCGAAGGCTTCGGACACTTGCTCGTCGGCGGCCCGGGCCCGATCTTCGTCTACCGCATCGGACCTGACCGGCTGCGTGCGTGCTTCGACGTCCCGCATCCTCTTCCCGGCCCGAGATACGCGCGAAGGCATCTCTGGTCCGCGTACAGTCGTGCGTTCCCAGAGGAGCTCGTCCCGGCGTTTTCCCGTGCCCTCCTGGATCAACCGATCCAGTGGGCGGCGAACCAGTTCCGCACCCGCCGACGAAGGTCGCACTACGGACAGGACCGGGCGTTTCTGGTGGGTGACGCTGTCGGCCACTACCATCCGTTGACGGCTGTCGGCCTCGCGTTGGGCTTCGCCGATGCCGAGTGCCTCGCCAAGACCACGGGCCTGGACGCCTACCGTCGCGAGCGGTCTTCCGGCTCGCGGGTTCCCGAGCTGTTGGCCCTCCTTCACTACGAGGCGTTCACGCGTCGTGACGAAGGCAGCGTCGCGCTGCGACAGGCGATGTACGAGCTCTGGCGACACGACTCGTTCGAGCGCGAGCGGACGATGCGGCTGCTGTCGAGCGACGAGGCCCGGATGGGGCCGTTCTGCCGGTCGTTCCTGAGCGTGCTCGGCGTTGCGCTCGAGCAGGTCGCCGGCCAGGCCGTGCTCGGACGCAAGCTGCGCACGTCCGCACGGAGCATCGGCGGGCTCGGCTGGTGGCTTCGACGGCTTGCAGGCGCAGCGGCGTTCAATTCCCAAGCCGCCTCGAGAGCGCCGCTCGGGGCCTGAGCTTCAGCTTCCCGCTCGATCCCTGTCACATCAGGCCTCTGGAAGTACGATCCCCCCGTGAAGGGCGTCATTCTCGCCGGCGGCTCGGGTACGCGGCTCCATCCACTGACCCGCATCACGAACAAGCACCTGCTGCCGATCTACGACCGGCCGCTCGTCACGTACGCGATCGAGGCGCTCGTGGGAGCCGGGGTGAACGAGCTCATGCTCGTCACCGGCGGGACGCATGCCGGCGAGTTCTTCCGCCTGCTCGGCAACGGCCACGACTACGGGATCGACAAGCTCTTCTACGGCTACCAGGAGAAGCCCGGCGGGATCGCGGAGGCGCTCGGGCTCGCCGAGCGGTTCGTCGACCGCGATCCGTGCGTCGTCATGCTCGCCGACAACGTCCTCGAGCGGTCGATCGGGCACGTCGCCGAGAAGTTCCGTGACCAGCACTTCGGCGCGCGCATCGTGCTCGCACGCGAGTCGGATCCGGAGCATCTCAGGCATCTGGGCGTTCCCGAGCTCGACGACGACGGCCGCATCGTGCGCATCGTCGAGAAACCCGAGGAGCCGCCCTCGGAGTACGCCGTGACCGGCGTCTACTTTTACGACAGCGCGGTCTGGGAGATGCTGCCGACGCTCGAGCCGTCGGGCCGCGGCGAGCTCGAGATCACCGACGTCAACAACTGGTACGTGGGACAGGACGCGATGGAGTACGACGTGCTCGAGGGCTTCTGGGGCGACGCGGGGGAGTCGATCGACGCGTACTACGCCGTGAACGACTTCGTCCGCGCGAATGGGGCCAACAAGGCGTGAACGTCCGGCGACTACCTCTGCGCCGCCACGACGACGAGCGAGGCTGGTTCATGGAGCTGATGCGCACCTCCGAGCTCCCCAACCCCGTCCGGCAGTCCAATCTCGTCTTCTCGCGAAAGGGCGTGATCCGCGCGCTCCACTACCACGAGCGGGGCCAGGACGATCTCTTCGCGTGCGTCAGCGGCATGGTGCGCGTCGTCGTGCTCGATCGCGACACAGGCGAGAGCTTCAGCGAGGACATCGGCGACGACAACCCGGTCGCGCTCTACATCCCGGGGACGTACGCGCACGGCTACGAGGCGCTCACCGATTGCCTCTTCCTCTACCACGTCACCGAGGAGTACGACGCAGCCGATCCCGACGAGCACGGCGTCCCGTGGAACGACCCCCGCGTCCGGCATCTCTGGAGCACCTCATC
>JBKJWA010000184.1:0-8783 GCA_046716705.1 Gaiellaceae bacterium | reverse complement strand
CTTTGCCTCTTAATACCCGCGGCGCCCGTGGGGGGAGGGGGGCTAGCGTGCCGTACTTGCGGCGGTGGGCGGGTTGCGCCGCGCCGCGGTTGCACAGGCGTCCCCTCTCGCCCTTGACGCAGGCGAGCTCGACGGGCGCGGGCAGCAGCACCGTCTCCAGCGCGTCGAGGCCGGCGGGCGCGGCGAGCGCGAACACCGCGCGCGAGCGGTCGGGCGCGGTGCCGTTCGCGAGGTTGTAGTGCACCTGCATCACGACGAGGCTGCCCTTGGGCATCGAGACGCCGGTGCCGTCAGGAAGGCGGCCCGAGCCCCAGCCCGGGGCCCAGGCCGAGATCCACGGCGCGTCGTCGAGCGCCGGCTGTCCGGAGTTGACGCCGATGCCGCCGAAGCACGACCAGCCGACGCCGGCGGACGCGGCATCGAGCTTCTTCGCGCCGGCCGCCGCAGTCGCGGGGATGCGAAAGAGGATCACGTGGTGTACGACGGAGCGGGCGCCCGGCCGGATGCTCGCGGACGTCGCGTACGCGTCCTCCGACAGCTTCGGGTCGAGCAGGAAGCAGCGGTAGTCGTCGGTGACGCCGGCCTTCGCCCTCGGCTTGTACGTCGCCGGCATCGCGAGCGTGAGCAGGCGCTCCCCGGCGCGAACCTCGGTCTTCACGACGGGCGGAGTGCCGACGGCGCCTGATGCCTTCCCACCCGCCTTCGCCCAGCGCACGAGCGTCGACCGCTGCTGTGCCGTCAGCTTTCGCGTCGCCTCGCCGACGTAGTCGGGCGACGCCGCACCCGGCGGCCATGGCGGCATGACCTTCGCGTCGACAGCGGCGCCGATCGCCTGCGCCCACTTCGAAGCCTGCTTGCCCGTCTCGAGCGAGAACGGCGCGATGCCGCCGATCTGGTGACAACCCGTGCACTTCTCACGGAGGATCGGCGCGACATCGCGCTGGAAGCTGGGGGCTCCCGCCGACGCCCGGTCGCCGCGCGAAGCGGCGACGGCGACGATCGGCACGAGCAGCGAGGCGGCGGCGGCGGCCGCGACGGGAGCGCGCCTCATGCTGCGGGCGGCTGCGCGTCGTAGGTGCCGAAGACCGTACGCAGCTCGCCGCAGATCTCGCCGATCGTGCAACGGACACGAAGCGCTTGGCGCATGGGAACGAGGAGGTTACCGGTGCCTTCGGCGACGCTACGCACCTCGGCGAGCGCGCGTCCGGCTGCCTCCTCGTCACGCTCGGCGCGGACGCGCGCGGTGCGCTCGAGCTGCCGGCGCTCGATCTCGGGATCGATGCGCTGGAGCTCCACGTCGCCACCGCTCTCGTCCACGTGACGGTTGACGCCGACCACGACGCGCTCGCCGCGCTCGACGTCCCTCGCGAAGCGGAACGCCGCCTCCTCGATCTCGTGCTGGACGAACCTCTGCTCGACGGCCGCCACGGCTCCGCCCAGCTCGTCGATGCGCTCGATGAGCTCGAACGCATTCGATTCGAGCTCGCGCGTCAGCGCCTCGACGGCGTACGAGCCGCCCAGGGGATCCGCGGTCGGCGTCGTCCCCACCTCGTGCCGCAGCACCTGCTGCGTCCGCAGCGCGATCCGAGCCGCCCGCTCGGTCGGCAGCGCGAGCGCTTCGTCGAACGAGTTCGTGTGCAGCGACTGGGCGCCTCCGCAGACGGCCGCCAACGCCTGGATGGCGACGCGGACGATGTTGAGCTCGGGCTGCTGGGCGGTGAGCGTCGAGCCGCCCGTCTGCGCGTGGAAGCGGAGCGCGAGCGCCCGCGGGTTCGTCGCGCCGAATCGCTCTCGCATCACCCGTGCCCACAGGCGCCGTGCCGCCCGGAACTTCGCCACCTCCTGGAGGAAGTCGTTGTGAGCGTTGAAGAAGAACGAGACGCGCTCGCCGAACTCGTCGGGCGAGAGGCCCGCCGCAACTGCCGCCTCGCAATATGCGATGCCGTTCGCGATCGTGAACGCGAGCTCCTGAACCGCCGTCGAGCCCGCCTCGCGAATGTGGTAGCCGGAGACCGAGATCGTGTTGATGAGCGGCAGCCGCTCCGCGCAATACGCGAAGACGTCCGTTGTGATCCGCATGGAGGGTCGCGGCGGGAAGATGTAGTTCCCTCGGGCGATGTACTCCTTGAGGATGTCGTTCTGGACGGTGCCGCGGAGCTTGTCCCCGGGCACGCCCTGCTCCTCCGCCGTGAGCTCGTACAACAGGAGCAGGAGCGCAGCCGGGGCGTTGATCGTCATCGAGGTCGAGACCCGGTCGAGCGGAATGCCATGGAAGAGAACACGCATGTCCTCGATCGAGTCGATGGCGACTCCTGTGCGCCCGACCTCGCCTTCCGCGACAGGGTCGTCCGAGTCGTAGCCGAGCTGTGTCGGCAGGTCGAAGGCGACCGAGAGGCCGGTCTGACCTAGCTCGAGCAGGTAGCGGAAGCGCTCGTTCGTCTCCTCGGCCGAGCCGAAGCCCGCGTACTGGCGCATCGTCCACGGCCGGCCGCGGTACATGGTCGGGTACGGCCCGCGGGTGAACGGAAACTCGCCGGGCAGCTCGGTGGCGAGCCCGGGGACATGCTCCGGCGTGTACACCGGCTCGATCTCGATGCCCGAGTCGGTCTCACGCCGGTCATCCGCCGTGGCCATGCCGCAATCGTACGTTCGCCGGGCCGCGCATCGTCAGCGAGCTCCGGGTCGGCTCGGGCCGGTCGCCGAGCCTAGCGTCGCTCTCTGCGCGCGCACGACCGAGAGCCTGTTCCGCGATCGTAGTGTCTACTTTCGTCGTGGCGCAAGTCCGTGTTCGCCTCTTCGCCGGCCTGCGCGAGCGTGCGGGCTGGTCGGAGCGAGATCTCGACGATGTCGGCCGAGTGGCCGACGTTTGGGCAGGGCTCGAATTGGGGGACGAGCCCCCCGGCCTGCTCTACGCAGTCAACCGCGCCTACGCCGCACCCGACCACGAGCTGGCCGACGGCGACGAGGTGGCGCTCATCCCGCCCGTATCGGGCGGCGCGTTTCGGCTCAGCGAGCAGCCGCTCGACGCCGCGGCGGTGGTCGCCGAGGTCGCGGACGAGCGGGCCGGCGGCACCGCGGTCTTCATCGGCACGACGCGCGTCCAATCCCGCGGCCGGACCGTTCTCCACCTCGACTACGAGGCCTACGAGGGCATGGCCGAGCAGGTGATGGAGGAGCTTGCGGCCGAGCTCGAGCGCACGTACGACCTCTGCGCGGTCGCGATCGCCCACCGCGTCGGCCGGGTGCGTATCGGAGAGCCGTCCGTTGTGATTGCCGTGTCCGCACCGCACCGCGGGGACGCCCTCGCCGCCTGCAAGGACTGCATCGACCGCCTCAAGGAGACGGTGCCGCTGTGGAAGAAGGAGGTCTACGAAGGCGGAGAGGAGTGGATCGGCCGGGGATCGTAGGTCCTGCGGCTACCGTAGGCCACGTGGATCCCGTCATCCGTAGAGAGCCCAAGGAGCCCGAGGACAACGGGCAGGTCGACGAGTACGGCTTCGAGCCGGTGGAGCGCGGCTACGAGCCGATCCACCCCTCATCGCCGTGGCGCGACATGCTCAGGAAGTTCTGGGCGCCGATCGCGCTCGTCGGCTTCCTCCTGTGGAAATTCAAGGCCGCGTTCGCCGCGATCTTCAAGCTCAAGCTCTTCACGGTGATCGGCTCGGCGTTCGTCTCCGTCGCGGCCTACGCGCTCATCTGGGGCTGGCAGTTCGGGCTCGGCTTCGTGCTGCTCCTCTTCGTCCACGAGCTCGGGCACGTGGCGGTGGCGAAGTACCAGGGCCTGCCCGTCTCGGCGCCGGTCTTCATCCCGTTCATGGGCGCGCTCATCCTCATGAAGGAGATGCCGCAGAACGCGTGGCGCGAGGCGCAGATCGCGCTCGGCGGGCCAATCCTGGGCGCGCTCGGCGCACTCGCCTGTTGGGGCGCAGGCGCGGCGCTCGACTCGGATCTCCTCGTCGCGCTCGCCTACGTCGGCTTCTTCCTCAACCTCTTCAACCTCATCCCGGTGCTGCCGCTCGACGGGGGACGCGCGATCAGCGCCGTCCACCCGGTGTTCTGGATTGTCGGCGCTGCCGTTCTCGTCGTGGCCGCGATCCTGTGGCTCAGCCCGATCGTGCTGCTGCTCGTCGCCCTGCTCGGCGGCTTCGAGCTGTACGGCCGGACGAAGGACTGGTGGCGTAACCGCGGCGTCGAAGGCGGCAACCGCTACTACGCAATCAAGCCGTGGCAGCGGCTGGCGGTCGGCGCGGTCTACGTCGGGCTTTCCGCCGCGCTCGTTCTCGGCATGGCGGCGACGCAGATTCCCCAGGATCGTCTGTGACGAAGCAGACTGAGGACGTCCGGATCCTCGAGCGGCACGACCCGGAGCTCGAGCAACACGTGAGGATGATCGCGGACGAGTTCCGCGAGGGTTTCCGCGCGGTCGAGTCGATCGGCGCGCCCGGGGTGACGGTCTTCGGGTCTGCGCGTACGGCCGAGGTTGATCCCTGGTATGAGAACGCGCGCCTGTTCGGGCGGCTTGCGGTCGGCGCGGGGTTCGCCGTGGTCACTGGCGGCGGACCGGGCGTCATGGAAGCCGCGAACCGGGGCGCACAGGAGGCCGGCGGGATCTCGGTCGGCTTCAACATCCGGCTGCCGCACGAGCAGGACTTGAATGCGTACTGCGACATCGGCCTGACGTTCGGGCACTTCTACGCGCGGAAGGTGATGCTCGTGAAGGCCGCCGAGGCACTCGTGCTCTTTCCCGGCGGCTTCGGCACGCTCGACGAGCTGTTCGAGTCGCTGACACTCATCCAGACGGGGAAGATCAGGCTCTTTCCGGTCTGCCTCATGGGGGAGAGGCATTGGGAGCCCTTGCTCGACTGGCTCGACGAGCTGTGCGAGCGTCGGCTCATCTCGAAGGAGGATCTCGACCTCGTGTCCGTCACCGACGACCCGGCCCATGCGGTCGAGGTCATCAGCGCCCACTACGCGCGCAAGCAAGAAGCCGCCTAGCCGCGGCGGCTGAAGCCGTAGTCGAGCAGGTGGATCGTGTCGCGGTAGTGGTCGGGTGAATCGAGCACGACCGTGATGAGCCGAATGCCGTGCCGCGTCGCCGACGCGACGAGGCACCGCCCCGCCGCACGCGTCCAGCCGGTCTTCACCCCGTCGGCGCCTGCGTAGCGCCAAAGGAGCTTGTTGTGGTTCTCGTAGAGCTTCGCCCGCGTCGGCGGTTTCCACCACACACGCTTCGCCTTCGTGGCCACGATCTCGCGGAAGCGCGGCACGCCCAGGGCGTACCGGGTGAGCAGCGCGAGGTCGTGGACGGTCGAGTAGTTCCCGTCGTCGATGAGCCCGCTCGCGGAGCGGTACTGCGTATTGCGCAGGCCGAGCGCGCGGGCCTTCTCGTTCATGAGCTTCAGAAACCTGAGGCGCGTGCCGCCGGAGGCCTCGGCGAGCGCGACCGCCGTGTCGTTGGCCGATGCGAGCAGCAGGCCGTAGTAGAGCTTCCACACGGGCACGCGCTCGCCGGGCTTCAAGCCCTCGCCGTAGGGAACGCGAGAGGCCTTACGCGTCACGCGGACGATGTCGTTCGGCCGGAGATGTTCCATGGCCACGAGCGCCGTCATGATCTTCGTCGTCGACGCGATCGGACGCCGCATGTGCTCGCGCTTCGCCCAGAGGACGCGGCCCGTCCCCGCGTCGATGACGATCGCAGCCGGCGCCTTGATCTTCGGGCTCTTCGCGGGGGGAGCGCCACTCGCGCCGCTACCGGCGACGAGCGCCGCCAAACCGGCCACCACGACCCAACGCCAGGGCACGGCGAACGAGTGTAGCGTCGGGTCATGAAGGACGAGCTCGACGCTGCCGTTGCGGCCATCCGAGCCCGTGCAGGCGTCTCGCCCACGGTCGGCATCGTGCTGGGGAGCGGCCTCGGAGGGTTCGCCGGTGCGCTGGAGGATGTCGCGGAGATCCCGTACGAGGACATCCCGGGCTGGCCGGTGGCCACGGCCATCGGGCACGCCGGCACGCTCGTCATCGGCTCGTTCGGCGGCGTGCCCGTGGCGGTCATGCGCGGCCGCGCCCACCTCTACGAGGGACTGTCCCCGGCGAAGGTCGTGTTCGGTATCCGCGTGCTCGGCTTGCTCGGCGTGCGCACGCTCGTGCTGACGAACGCCGTCGGCGCGATCGACGACCGGCTCAGGCCTGGACAGCTCGCCCTCATCTCGGACCACGTCAACCTCCAGGGACAGTCCCCGCTCGTGGGTGCGAACGACGAGAGCCTCGGGCCACGCTTTCCGGAGATGACGGATGCGCACGACCCAGAGTTGCGCACCGCCGCGCGCGAAGCGGCCGGTCGGCTCGGCCTCGATCTCGGCGAGGGTGTGTACGCCGCCTGGCTGGGCCCCGCCTTCGAGACTCCCGCTGAGATCCGCATGCTGCGGACGCTCGGCGCCGATCTCGTCGGCATGTCCACCGTCCCGGAAGTGCTCGCCGCGCGCCACATGGGGATCCGCTGCCTTGCGATCTCGTGCGTCACGAACCTCGCCGCCGGCGTGTCCCCGGAACCCATCGACCACGAGCGGGTGCTCGAGGTGGGAGCACAGGCGGCGGGCTCGCTCGTCGCCCTCCTGCGCGAGCTCGTTCCTACACTTTCGGCATGAAGCTCGCAGATCTTCCGTCGGTCGACGAGCTCCTGCGCGACCCGCGGCTCGCCGCGGCGCCGCACGGCCTCGCCGTCGACGCCGCGCGCTCCGTGCTGGACCGCGCACGCGAGGAGATCCGCGCCGGCCGCGACCCGGGCGAGCTGGCCGCGCTCGTCGCCGAGGAGATCGCGGCTGCCCACACGTACCGCCTGCGCTCGGCCGTCAACGCAACCGGCGTCATCGCGCACACGAATCTCGGTCGCGCCCCGCTCGCTGCGGCCGCGCTCGAGCGCGTGAACGAGGTCGGTCGCGGCTACTCGAACCTCGAGTACGACCTTGCCGAAGGGCGCCGCGGATCGCGCCAGGACCACGTCGCCGGGATCCTCCGCAGGCTGACGGGCGCGGAGGCTGCGCTCGTCGTCAACAACAACGCCGCCGCCGTGCTCCTCGCGCTGGCGGCGCTCGCGGAGGGACGCGAGGTGCTGGTTTCCCGCGGCGAGCTGATCGAGATCGGCGACGGCTTTCGCATCCCCGAGGTGCTCGCGCGCTCGGGCGCGCGCCTCGTCGAGGTGGGTACGACGAATCGAACCCGCGCCGCCGACTACGAACGGGCGGCCGGACCGGAGACCGCCGTGCTGCTGCGCGTGCACCAGTCGAACTTCCGCGTGCTCGGCTTCACCGACCGCCCGTCGCTCTCCGAGCTGGCGGACGTGGCGACAGCCCACGGCCTCGCGCTCGTCGACGACCTCGGCTCCGGTGCGCTCGTGCCGCTAGGCGACGAGCCGCAGGCGCGCGAAAGCCTCGCCGCGGGCGCCGGCCTCGTCTGCTTCTCCGGCGACAAGCTGCTCGGTGGGCCGCAGGCGGGGATCGTCGTGGGAGAGGCGGGGCTCGTCGAACGGCTGCGCCGCCATCCGCTTCAGCGCGCGCTGCGAGCCGACAAGCTCACGCTCGCCGCCCTCGAGGGCACGCTGACGCTCTACCTCGATCCCGACCGCGCCCGCCGCGAGGTCCCCGTCCTGCGCATGCTCGAGGAGCCGGCCGACGCCGTCCGCTTGCGGGCAGAACGCCTTGCCGCGGCGGTCGGCGGCGAGGCCGAGGAGACGGTGGCACGCGTCGGCGGCGGCGCGCTGCCGCTCGCGGAGCTCGTGAGCTACGCGTGTGCCGTGGAGGAGAAGCTCGCCACGCCGCTACGCCTCGGCGATCCGCCGGTGATCGGCGTCGTCCGCGACGGCCGGCTGCTGCTCGATTGCCGCACGGTGTCTGACACTGAGATCGAGGCGCTCGTGGCAGCCGTGGTCAACGCCCGCGCATGAACCCCATGCAGGACAACTCATGACTGTGGACAACTCATGACTGTGGCGCTGACCGTCGGCACGGCGGGTCACATCGACCACGGGAAGACGGCGCTCGTGCGCGCACTCACCGGGAAGGACACGGACCGCCTGCCCGAGGAGCAGTCGCGCGGCATCTCGATCGAGCTCGGCTACGCGCCGCTCGACCTGCCGGACGGGCGCCGCCTCTCGCTCGTCGACGTCCCTGGCCACGAGCGGTTCGTCCGCACGATGGTCGCCGGCGCGACCGGCATCGACGTCTTCCTGCTCGTCGTGGACGCAGGCGAGGGGGCGCGGCCGCAGACGCACGAGCACCTTGCCGTGCTGAAGCTGCTCGGCGTCGATCGCGGAGTCGTCGCCGTGACGAAGGCCGACGCTGTGGACGAGGAGACGCTCGCGCTCGCCGTCGAGGAGGCGCGCGAGCTCGTTCCCGGTGCGGCGGTGGTCGGCACTAGCGCGAGGACGGGACAGGGGCTCGACGAGCTGCGGGCTGCGATCGCGGCGGCGGGCGCCGTCGAGCCGGTGCACCCGGCGGGGCCGACACGGCTCTTCGTCGACCGGGTCTTCACACTCCACGGAATCGGCACGGTGGCGACGGGCACGCTCTGGTCGGGACTGATCGCAGCGGGCGACGAGCTGCGTGCGGAGCCCGCCGGCCTCGACGTTCGCGTCCGGAGCGTGGAGGTGCACGATCACGCTGTCGAAGCCGCGGAGGCCGGCCAGCGCGTCGCCGTCAGCCTGCCGGGGATCGAGCGGACCGAGCTGCGGCGCGGTGACGCCCTCGTGGAGCCGGGTGCGTACGCGACGAGCTACCGCCTGGACGTCG
>JBKJWA010000183.1:0-6111 GCA_046716705.1 Gaiellaceae bacterium | reverse complement strand
ACGAGGTCGAGCTCCAGAAGTCGAACATCCTCCTGCTTGGGCCGACCGGCTGCGGCAAGACGCACCTCGCGCAGACGCTCGCCCGCATCCTCAACGTCCCGTTCGCGATCGCCGACGCGACGGCGCTCACCGAAGCCGGCTACGTCGGCGAGGACGTCGAGAACATCCTGCTCAAGCTCATCCAGGCCGCAGACTTCGACATCAAGAAGGCGGAGACGGGGATCATCTACATCGACGAGGTGGACAAGATCGCCCGCAAGGCGGACAACCCCTCGATCACGCGCGACGTCTCAGGCGAGGGCGTGCAGCAAGCGCTTCTGAAGATCCTCGAGGGGACGGTGGCCTCCGTGCCGCCGCAGGGCGGCCGCAAGCACCCGCACCAGGAGTTCCTCTCCATCGACACGACGAATGTCCTCTTCATCTGCGGCGGCTCGTTCGGTGGCCTCGAGAAGATCATCGCCCGCCGCGCGGGCAAGAACGCGGTCGGCTTCGGCGCAAAGATCCACTCGAAGCACTCGACGGAGGCGTCGGAGCTGCTCGGAGACGTCATGCCGGAGGACCTGCTCGCCTACGGGCTCATCCCCGAGTTCATCGGCCGCCTGCCGGTCGTCTCCCACGTGCATCAGCTCCAGCGCGAAGACCTCGTGCAGATCTTGACGGAGCCGAAGAACGCGCTCGTCAAGCAGTACCAGCGCTTCTTCAACTACGACTCGATCGAGCTCGTGTTCACGGAAGACGCGCTCTGGGAGATCTCGGACCACGCGCTGGTACGTGAGACCGGCGCGCGCGGCCTGCGCTCGATCATCGAGGGCGCGCTGCTCGACGTGATGTTCGAGCTGCCCTCGCGCAAGGACGTCTCCAAGTGCGTGATCACGAAGGAGACGATCTCGAAGGGCCTGAAGCCGACGCTCGTCACCTCCGGCGTCGACGAGTACGAAGAGCTCGCCGAAGAATCGGCCTGAGCAGTCACTCGCGGTAGATTCGCGCGGTCACGACGAGGAGGGCTTGATGACCACGGTTGAGTTCGACGCTGCCAGGGCCGAGGAATTCGCAGGGCGCATGCTGGAGACGCTGAACAGCGGCGCGGTGACGGTGATGGTGTCCGTCGGCCACCGTACCGGGCTGTTCGATGCGCTGGCAGGTCTGGACGGCGGTGGGACGAGCGAGGGCCTCGCCGAGGCAGCGGGGCTGAACGAGCGGTACGTCCGCGAGTGGCTCGGCGCGATGACGACGGGCCGGATCGTCGACTACGACCCGGACTCCCGCACGTACTCCTTGCCGCCTGAGCACGCGGCCTGGCTGACGCGGGCCGCCTCACCCGACAACCTCGCGGTGGAGGAGCAGTGGATCACGACGCTCTCGACGGTCGAGGACGACATCGTCGAGTGCTTCCGAGAGGGCGGGGGCGTTCCGTACGAGCGGTACACGCGCTTCCACGAGGTCATGGCCGAGGAGAGCGCGCAGACCGTCCTTTCCGTGCTCTTCTCACACATCCTCCCGCTCGTCCCGGGCGTGGCCGAGCGCCTGGAGGAAGGCGCGGCGCTGCTCGACCTCGGCTGCGGCCGCGGGCGCGCACTGCTGATGCTCGCGGAGCGCTATCCGAACAGCACGTTCCAGGGCTACGACCTCTCGACGGATGCGATCGCGTACGCGACGGCGCAGGCAGAGGAGCGCGGGCTCGCGAACGTCACGTTCACGCAGCGCGACCTCAGCACGTTCGACGCCGACTCGGAGCCCGATGCGTTCGACTACGTGACGACGTTCGACGCCGTGCACGACCAGGCACG
The DNA here is from genome assembly GCA_046716705.1 of Gaiellaceae bacterium. Taxonomy (GTDB): domain Bacteria; phylum Actinomycetota; class Thermoleophilia; order Gaiellales; family Gaiellaceae; genus PALSA-612. The sequence goes on along the minus strand of JBKJWA010000183.1, from coordinate 4,324 downwards.
CCCGCTCGCGATGCTCCGTGGCATTCGCGGCACGCTGAAGCCCGACGGGACGTACCTGATGCAGGACATCCAGGGCTCGAGCCACGTCCACGAGAACATCGACCACCCAGGGGCACCGCTCCTCTACATGATCTCGTGCATGCACTGCATGACGGTGTCGCTCGCGCAGGGCGGAGAGGGGCTCGGCGCGATGTGGGGCGAGCAGAGAGCGCGCGAGTTGCTCGGCGAAGCAGGGTTCTCATCCGTTGAGGTCCACCTGCTCGAGCACGATCCGTTCAACGCGTATTACGTCGTCAAGCCCTGAAGTAGCCTGCTGAACGTGAGGGCCCGCGTCGTCGATGTCGGCTTCCCGCTCGTCGTGCGCGAGTGGGGAGAGGGTGGCGCTCCGCTCGTGTACTGGCCCGGGCTGACGCCGTTCGGCGCACTTCACCTGAACGAGGCGGGGCCCGTGTGGTCCGGGGCCTACGCCCTGCGCGCGATCTCGATCTCGCCGCCCGGCGTGGAGACGGACGCGCTGCCGGCCGAGGAGTACGCGCTGACCCGCCTCGCGGCGGTCGTCGTGCGGTTGCTCGACGCTTTCGGTGTCGAGCGGGCAGCGTACGTCGGCTACTCGTGGGGCGCCTCGATCGGCTGCCATCTCGGTGCCGCGCATGATGAACGGCTCTCGGCGCTCGTGCTGCTCAACGCAGGGTACGACGACGTGCCGCCGGACGGCAAGAGCCTCGAGCAGAGAGTCGAGGAGGCGCGCACGGCACACGCAGGCTTTCGCTTCACAGACCGCGGGGCGTTTCTGGCGGCGGCGCGAGAGGGAAAGCGGAACTGGCGTCCCGCTCTGGAAGAGCGCGCCCTCGCGGGCATGCGCGAGGAGGACGGCGAGCTCGTCGTCGCTGCGTCGCTCGAGGCCGCGGCCGCCGCGCTCCACGGCGTGATCGCCGAGCCGCCGACGGAGCGGCTGGCGGCCCTCGGCCGCACCGGCCTGCCGGTGCTGCTCGTCACGTCCGGGGAGCGAGTGGGCGATGAGGCAGGCCGCGCCGCGGTGGAGCGGTTCCGCGCAGCCGTGCCCCAGGCCGAGATCGTCCACATCGAGGACTCGGGGCACGACGTCCTTGCTGACGCGCCCGAGCCGACGATCCGGGCCGTTGGCGAGTTCCTGACCCGCGTCTAGGCGGAGCGAAGCGCCGGCTCGCGGGCCTGGACGTGGTCGAGGATCGCGTCCAGCAGCTCCCAGGAGTGCAGGACGTGTTCTCGGGCGAGCGTGCGGGCGCCCATCGCGCTCCCCGCGGCGATCGCCTCGCGGATCGCCCGGTGCTCGCGGTCGTTCCTGCCGTAGAGCTCGTCGAGCTCGGCCCTCGCGACCCACGTGATCTGTCCGACGAACGTCCTCCGCGCGCTCTTCGCGAGCTGCTCGAGGTACGGCGTCGCGGCGGCCGCATAGATGACGTCGTGGAAGCCGTAGTTCGCCCGCATCCATTCCACGGCGAGCGCGTTGTCCTCGATCCCACTCCGTGCCTTCTTGCGCAACGCCACCGTCAGCTCGGAGAAGCGTTGCTCCGCGGCGTCGAGCTCCGCCAGCCGCTCCGGCGTCATCCGCGGGACCGCGAGCTCCGTGGCGAGCCCCTCCAGCTCCGAGCGGACGAGAAACGCCTCGCGCAGCTCGTCCCGCGACAGCGTCCGGACGCGCACGCCGCGATTCGGCGTGAAGGAGACGAGCCCCTGGGCGGCCAGCCGCCGCAGCGCCTCTCGGATGGGCGTACGGCTGACGCCGAAGCGATCGGAGAGCTGCTCCTGGCGCAACACCTCGCCGGGCTCGACGCGGCCCGAGACGATGTCGTCCTCGAGCGCGAGCGCGATCTCGTCTGCCTTCGTGCCCTCGACTTCCATGAGCCCTACGAGCCGGGTGGCGACAGCACGACGTGCTGCTCGTCCACGTGCAGCGGCACGAACGGCAGTCCGCGTTCCGCGGCCCAGTCCTCGACCGCGTGATCCACGAGCGCGAGGTGGTCGGCCGTGGCCGTCACGCGATCCGGGTCGGTGCGCACGTCCGCCTGGATGCCCTGCGCGGTCAGCGACTGCGCGAGGTCCTCCGCATCCGAGCTTCGCGCGAGCTCGATGTCGACCCTCATGCCGTCACCTCCTTCGTGAACTGGCCCTCCTCGGTCGAGCCCTTGAGCGCCAGTGTCGACGCCTCGCCGCCCGAGACGGCCTCGACGATCGCGTCGAAGTAGCCGGCGCCGACCTCGCGCTGGTGTCGCGTCGCCGTATAGCCGTGCTCCTCGAGCGCGAACTCGTGCTCTTGGAGCTTGACGTACGCGGCCATGCCCTCGTCCGCGTAGCCGGAGGCGAGCTCGAACATGCCCGCGTTCAGCGAGTGGAAGCCGGCGAGCGTGACGAACTGGTAGCAGTACCCCATGCCGGCCAGCTGCTCCTGGAACGTCGCGATGTCGGACTCGTCCAGATGGCGGCGCCAGTTGAACGAGGGCGAGCAGTTGTACGTGAGCCACTTCCCGGGGAACTGCTCGTTGATCGCCTGCGCGAACTCGCGCGCCTCGCCGAGGTCCGGTGTCGAGGTCTCGAACCACAGCATGTCGGCGTACGGTGCGTAGGCGAGCGAGCGGGCGATCGCGGCGTCGAGCCCTTCGCGGATGCGGAAGAAGCCCTCTCCGGTGCGCTCGCCGGTGGCGAACGGCGCATCCCGCTCGTCGATGTCGCTCGTGAGCAGCGACGCGGAGAGCGAGTCGGTGCGCGCGACGAGCACTGTCGGCACGTCGAGCACGTCCGCCGCCAGGCGGGCAGCGACGAGCGTGCGGATGAACTGGCTCGTCGGCACGAGCACCTTGCCGCCCAGGTGGCCACACTTCTTCTCCGAGGCGAGCTGATCCTCGTAGTGCACGGCCGCCGCGCCCGCTTCGATCATCGCCTTCATCAGCTCGAAGGCGTTCAGCGGGCCGCCGAAGCCGGCCTCCGCGTCGGCGAGCACGGGGACGAGCCACCGCGTCGACGTGTCGCCCTCAGCCGTGTGAATCTGGTCGGCGCGTAGCAGGGCGTTGTTGATGCGGCGGACGAGCGACGGCGCCGAGTCGGCGGGGTAGAGGCTCTGGTCGGGGTAGACGTGGCCCGAGAGGTTCGCGTCGGCGGCGACCTGCCAGCCGGAGACGTAGATGGACTGCAGGCCGGCCTTGACCATCTGCACTGCCTGCCCGCCCGAGAGCGCACCGAGCGAGCGGACGAACCCCTCGCCGCCGAGCAGCTCCCTCAGGCGCTCGGCGCCGATGCGCGCCAGCGTGTGCTCGACGTGGACCGAGCCGCGGAGGCGCTCCACGTCCTCAGGGGTGTAGGGCCTCGTGATGCCGTCCACGCGTCCGTTCATCTCCATCTCGATCCTCCTTCGAGTCCCGGGGTGGCCATCTCGGATCCTAGTTAGGCGAATATACCCCCAATTGTCGGATGACACGCCCGGTTTCGGATCCAATCTCGTCGATTTCGGATCCGAAACGAAAGCCCTAGAATCATCCCATGAAGCCGCGGTACAGCCCCGAGGGCGTCGAGCAGCGCTGGCAGGAGATCTGGGAGGAGGAGGGTCTCTACGCCGCGGACGCCGACGATCCGCGCCCGACGTTCGTCATCGCCTTCCCGCCGCCGAACGTGACCGGCGACCTGCACATGGGCCACGCGCTCCAGCTCGCGCTCGCCGACTCGCTCGTCCGCTGGCGGCGGATGCAGGGCTTCAACTGCCTCTTCCAGCCGGGCTACGACCACGCCGGCATCGCGACGCAGAGCGTCGTCGAGAAGGAGCTGGAGAAGGAGGGGAAGAGCCGCCACGACCTCGGCCGCGACGCGTTCGAGGCGAGGGTCTGGGAGTGGCTACGGCTCTACGGGCGGACGATCATGACCCAGTTCCGTCGCATGGGCGCGTCGATGGACTACCGGCGCGAGCGCTTCACGATGGACGACGACTACGTCCGCGCCGTGCTGAAGTTCTTCGTCCACCTCTGGCAGCGCGGCTGGCTCTACCGCGACTTCCGCATCGTCAACTGGTGCCCGTTCCACCTGAGCGCGCTCTCGGACCTCGAGCTCGACCACGTCGAGGTGGACGACGAGCTCGTGTACGTCCGCTACCCGCTCGCCGACGGCTCGGGCCACGTGACGATCGCGACGGTGCGGCCGGCGACGATCCTCGCCGACGTCGCCATCGCCGTGCACCCTGAGGACGAGCGCTACGGCGACCTCGTCGGCAAGGAGGTCGTCGTCCCCTTCGTCGAGCGGCGTGTGCCGGTGATCGCGGACGAGCGCGTGGAGCCCGAGTTCGGAACGGGCGCCCTGAAGG
>JBKJWA010000182.1:0-2969 GCA_046716705.1 Gaiellaceae bacterium | reverse complement strand
GGCTCGTGCTCTGTGTTGCTCGACGGCAAGCTCGTGTGCTCGTGCCTCGTGCTCGCCGCGCAGGAGGACGGGCACGAGATCGTCACGATCGAGGGGCTGGGGAAGGGCGACGAACTGCACCCGGTGCAGGCGGCGTTCGTCGAGGCTGGGGCCGTGCAGTGTGGGTTCTGCACGCCCGGGCTCGTCGTCGCCGCGGCAGACCTCCTGGCTCGGGTGCCCGGACCGAGCGAGGACGAGATCCGCGAGGCGCTGTCCGGCAACCTCTGCCGCTGCACGGGCTACCAGAAGATCGTCGATGCGGTAAAGACGGCCGCCGAGAGCGCATGAGACTCGGGGGCCACCCCATACCACCACCCGATTCGATCGTAACGAGGAAATCCGTACCCGTGGGTGCCGAGAGTGGGCCAACTTCGCAACAGACGGTCGCCACTCCGCGCCGCCTCGAGCACGGGCGCATCGGCGAGAGCATCCTGCGCTCCGACGCCGTGCCGAAGACGAAGGGCGAGTTCGCGTTCTCGAGCGACCTCGAGGCGCCGGGCATGCTCTGGGGCCACACGCTGCGCAGCCCGCATGCGCACGCACGGATAGACGCGATCGACGTCGCCGCCGCGCTCGTCGCCCCGGGCGTCCACGCCGTCCTGACGCACATCGACGTCCCGGGCGCGAAGACATACGGCCTAGAGATTCCCGACCAGCCGGTGCTCGCCATCGACCGCGTGCGCTACCACGGCGAGCCGGTGGCGGTTGTCGCCGCGGAGAGCCCCGAGGAGGCGCGCCGCGCCGCCGCCGCCGTCAAGGTCGCCTACGAGGAGCTACCGCCCGTCTCGGACCCCGAGCTGGCGACCGGGCAGGAGCCGCTCCATCCCGAACGCCCCACGGCCGGCCACGGCTTCCGCGAGGACCCGCGCCCCAACGTCGTCCGCTCGATGGTGATCCGGCACGGAGACCCCGAGGTCGAGGGCGACGTCACTGTCACCGGCGTGTACGAGGTGGGAACCCAGGATCAGGCGTTCCTCGGCCCCGAGTCGGGTCTCGCGGTACCTGACGGGGAAGGAGGCGTCGACATCTACGTCGCCACGCAGTGGATCCACGTCGACCGCGACCAGATCGCGCCCTGCCTCGCGCTCGCCCCGGAGCAGGTGCGCGTCCATCTCGCCGGCGTCGGCGGCGCGTTCGGCGGCCGCGAGGACATGTCGATCCAGATTCACGCCGCGCTGCTCGCGCTGCACACGGGCCGCCCAGTGAAGATGGTCTACAACCGCGAGGAGTCGTTCACCGGCCACGTGCACCGCCATCCGGCGAAGATCTGGGCGGAGCACCGGGCGACGCGCGACGGCCGGCTCGTCGCCGTCCACGCGCGCATCCTCCTCGACGGCGGCGCCTACGCATCGAGCTCGACGGCCGTGCTTGCGAACGCCTGTTGCTTCGTTGCGGGGCCGTACAACGTCGACAACGTCCTCGTAGAGGGCACGTGCGTGTACACGAACAACCCCCCCTGCGGCGCCATGCGCGGCTTCGGCGCCGTCCAGGGCTGTTTCGCGCACGAGGCGCAGATGGACAAGCTTGCTGCGGCGCTCGACATCGATCCGGTCGAGCTGCGCCTGCTCAACGCGCTCAAGCCCGGGGACACGCTGCCCACGGGCCAGGTGATCACCGGCTCGCTGCCCGTGGCCGAGGTGATCCGTCGCTGCGCTGAGCTCGACCCGCCCGCGCCCGAGGAGCTGCCGCGCGAGCCGGTTCGCCTCCCGGGCGGCACCGGCAACACGACGCGCGGCGAAGGCGTCCGGCGCGGCATGGGCTTCGCGGTCGGCCTGAAGAACATCTGCTTCTCCGAAGGGTTCGACGACTACGCGGCAGCGCGGGTTCGGCTCTTTCAGACCGCGACCGGCACTCTCTCGGCAGAGGTCCTGTGCGCGGCAGCGGAAGTGGGTCAAGGAGTGACGGACGTCATCGCGCAGGTGGCGCGGCAGGAGCTCGGGATCGACGACGTCGTCGTCACCACCCCGTCCACGACTGGCGTCGACTCGGCCGGCTCCTCGTCGGCCTCACGGATGACGTGGATGGCGGCCGGCGCCGTTCGGCTCGCCTGCGAGGAGGCGCTGGCGGAGCATGAGCGCACGGGCGCGGACGTCGACGTCGAGCGGGTCTACCGGCACCTGCCCACGTTCCCCCTTGACCCGGAGACGGGCCAGGTGCTCGGCGCGCGGGCACACGTCGCGTTCGCGTGCGCCGCGATGAAGGTCGTCGCGGAGGTCGACGTCGAGCTCGGGCTGACGCGGCTCGTGTGGATCGGCACCGCCCAAGACGTCGGCAAGGCGCTGAACCCAATGGCCGTGCACGGGCAGATCGAGGGCGGCACGGCCCAGGGCATCGGCCTCGCGCTGATGGAGGAGATCCAGACGGTCGGCGGCCTCATCACGAACGCGAGCTTCACCGACTATCTCATCCCGACCGCGCTCGACGTGCCGCCGATCGAAGCTGTGCTCGTCGAGGACCCCGAGCCGGACGGCCCCTACGGGTTGAAGGGCGTCGGTGAGCCGCCGACCGTCGTGTCCACTGCCGCCGTCGTCTCGGCGCTGCGCGACGCCACCGGCCGTGAGTTGGCGCGCGTGCCCGTGCGACCGGACGACATCGCGCTATGACCGATCTCGCCCGCCGCATAGCCGTCGCACGCGGAGACGGGCCTGCCGACCTCGTAGTCAGGGGCGGCCGCGTGCTCTCCGTCTTCACGCGCGAATGGCTCGAGGCCGACGTCGCCGTCTGCGACGGCTATGTGGCCGGCCTCGGCGAGTACGAGGGCCTGGAGACGCTCGACGTCGGCGGTGCGTACGTCGTGCCGGGCTTCATCGACGCCCACATGCACCTCGAGTCGACGAAGCTCCTCGTCGACGAGTTCGCGCGGCTCGTGCTGCCGATGGGCACGACCGCGGTCGTCGCCGATCCCCACGAGATCGCGAACGTCCTCGGCT
>JBKJWA010000181.1:0-2764 GCA_046716705.1 Gaiellaceae bacterium | reverse complement strand
GACGCTTCCCGAGAGTGGGGCCCCGTTCGCGATGCTTTGGGTGACGGATTTCGCCCCCGACTGGGCGGCGGGCGTGACGGTGAGGACGATCGCCGCCGCGAACGCGGCGGCGGCGAGCGTCTGTCTGAAAAGGCCGGGTCGACGTGGGGACGAGTGAGAACGGTGGTCGCGCGTCACGAATACGTGAATCGACCGTCGAGCACACAAGCCATGTCCCACTTCTGAGGGATGGCACGTCGAGGGGTCGAGGCACGTTGCTCACGTCGTCCCACATCGGTGCCGAAGACGTTCGAGGAGAGCGTCCACTCACCGGTATGGTTCTGAAAATGGCAGACGGGGAGCCGCAGAGCGGCATGATGAGAGGCTCGCCTCAGCTTCCCGTCGAGCAGCCGATCGAGATTCGCCGCCACGTCGCTGCTCTTCGCCGCTCATGGCTGCCCGTCACCCTCTTCGTCGTGATCGCGACGACCGCGACGTACTTTCTCACGTCGATGCTGCCGGACACCTACCGGTCGACGGCCACGATCGTCCAGGCCGATGCGGTGTCGTCGCTCGGCTCGTCGGACGTCGAGTCGCTCAAGCGGAGGCTGGAGACCATCAACCGGCTGCTCACCACGACCGCCGTCCTCGATCGAGCGGCGCGGTCGCTTCCAGGCGAGACGGCTGACTCGATCGCCGACGCGATCACGTCGGCGGTCGACCCCAGTGCCAACATCATCGAGATCACGGCTGAAGACGAGATCCCGACCCAGGCGGCCGCGATCGCGAATGCGGTCGCTCGCTCCCTCCTCGTCACGCAGACTGCCGCCGAGAGCCAGGGCATCGCAACGGCCCGCGCAAGACTGACCGCCGAGCTCACACGTCTACGCGCGAGGGGCGCGCCCGCCGTCGAGATCGAGGCCCTGCGGGACCGGATCAGTGAGCTGACGATCGCCGAGGCGACGATCGGCGCCGACCTGAGGTTGGCCGAGCGCGGCGAGCTTCCGGAGCAGCCGTTCACGCCACGACCGCTACGCAACGCCGTCGTCGCCGCCTTCGCCGCACTCTTCCTCGCGCTCGTCTTCGTGATCGGTCGAGACATGTTCAGGCCGCGGCTCACGGAGCCCCGTGAGCTCGCCCAGCTCATGAGGCTTCCCGTGCTGGCCACAGTTCCTATCATCAGCAGCCGCCGCAAGCGGCGATCGGCGATGGCCCAGGCGGTGGCCAACGAGGCTTACCAGACGCTCCAGGCTTCCGTCCGGTACTCGCTGGGCGACGAGGGCCGACGCGTCGTGCTCGTCACGAGCACGATCGAGGGCGAGGGGAAGACCACCACTGCGGTTGGGCTGGCGAGGGCTCTCGCCCGAATCGGGCAGAAGACGCTGCTTGTATGTGCCGACTTCCGACTGCCGACGTTGCACGAGCACTTCGGGATTCCCCGCGCGCCCGGCCTCTCCGACGTACTGCGCATGGCGGTCCTCACCGACGATACGTCCGAGCTCGCCGAGCGACTGAAGGCGGTCACTCATACGTTCGGCCCGACCCGGGCGGACGAGCTGGCGGTCGTGTCCAGCGGCTCTCGCGCGGACGACCCCGCTGCGCTGTTGTTCGGGGGCCCGCTCGACTCCCTGCTCTCGATCGTCGACGAGCTCGACTACGACTTCGTCATCTTCGACGGGCCGCCGCTGCTCGGAGTGGCCGACGGCCACGCACTCGCCCAGCGGGCCGACGCGTTGCTCATCGCGGCCCGCATCGAGCGCGTCGGCATCGAACAGGCGGTCGAGTCGCGCGGCGTCCTCGACCGGCTCGGCGCGAACGCCATCGGGCTCGTCATCGGCGCCCCCTGGAAGCAGAGCGCCTACGCCTACTCGTACGCTTATGCGCAGACGGGCCGGCAGGACCCCACCCCGCTACCGCAGCAGATGTCTCAGGTCGAAATTACAGGGGCGACCGGCCCGACGCGGCGTCGGGGCGCATCGCGCCGACCCAGATGAGAGCTGCGACGAGCCAGAGGTGCCGCCAGTGCAGCGTGTCGACGAACGCGCTGTTCGCCATCACTCCGCACCAGGCGGCGAGGAGCGCGGCTGACCCGATGCCGAAGCTGTCGCGTCCCTTGACGGCGTTGAGCGCCGCCAGCGCGAGCGTTCCTGCGAGAAGGAAGAACGTCGTGATCAGGCCGAGAACGCCTTGCTCGGCCAACGTCCGCACGTACGTGCTGTGGGCGGCGATGTCCACGGTCTTCTCGAATTGACCGGGCCCGATCCCAAACGGATACTCCTGCGCGAGCCTGATGCCCTCGCGCTGTCCCTCGAAGCGCTCTGTGTCGTACGACTGGGCTTGCGCGCGCTCGTAGAGGAAGCCAAGCTGTCCGGTCGCGGCGAGCGTGACACTGCCGGCTGCGAACGCGATCGCCATGATGACTGCGAGCTTGGCCACGTTTTGACTGCCACCGCGGCGTAGCCCATAGACGACGAGCATCACGAAGAGCCCGACTGCCGCATTGAGCCACGCTGCGCGTGAGAAGGCGAAGACAACACCGAGCGTGAGCGACAGGAGCATCGCCACCTTCGTGATCAGCCGTCCCTTGAGTAGCCGGGGCTCGAGGATCTCGGACAGGACGATGAGAGCGATGACGACGAGGAACGGGCCGAACACGTTCGGATCCTTGAAGAAGCCGACAGCACGGAATCCATCCGAGAAGTCGATGAGCTCATGGCCGGGAAACGTCGTGACGATGACGGCCACGCCGAGGAGCGACGAGACGACCGCTCCGGCAACGAGTGGC
>JBKJWA010000180.1:0-2942 GCA_046716705.1 Gaiellaceae bacterium | reverse complement strand
GCAGGTCGCGCGGCCGCCAGCCGAGGATCGGCGTGTCCAGGGTGACGACGATCGCCGAGTAGCCGTTCACTCCCGCTCGCTGGAGCAGGCTCGCGACGACGTCACGGTCGTTGATCCAGTAGAGCTGAAACCAGCGCGGCGCGTCTCCCATCGCCTGGGCAATGTCCTCAATGGACGACGAGGCCGCCGTGGAAAGGCAGAACGGGATCTCGAGTGCGGCAGCGGCGCGCGCGACGGACAGCTCGCCTTCCGGATGCGCGATAGAGAGCACGCCGACCGGCGCGAGGAGGAACGGCGCCGGCGACTGCGTGCCGAGCACCTCCACCGAGAGGTCACGCTGCGTGTTGCCCGTGAGCATGCGCGGCCTGATGCGGCGGCGCTCGAAGGCCTCGCGGTTCGCGCGAATCGTCGCCTCTCCACCCGCTCCGCCCGCGATGTAGCCGAATGCAGCCGGATCGAGCTTCTCCTCGGCCAGCGCCTCCCACTCGGCAGGTGAGACGGGCCACTCGGACTCGCCCGAGATGTAGATCGCGTTCTGGATGGACGTGCCGTCGAACGTCATGCGGCTGCCTCCAGCTTCGCACGCTCGTCGTCCGTGAGCGGCCGCGCCGCCCGCCGCTCGGGATCCCAGACGGCGAACACCACCTCCGTCTCGGCCGCCACGCGCCCGTCCGACGCGGCGCGGAGCTCGAGGGCGACGGTGACGCTCGAGGTCCCCAGCCGCACGAGCCGGGCGCTCCCGACGACCTGCTCGTCGGCGAGCTTGAGCTCCGAGCGGTACTCCGTCGTCAGCTTGACGACGACGTAATCCCACACCTCGCCTTTCGCCAGCCCGAGCACGTCGCGGAACCATGCGTCGACGATCTCCTCGCCGTACGTCTGGTACACGGCCTGGTTCACGTGGCCGAGCGCGTCGAGATCGCGCCAGCGGATGTCGATGCGCTTCCCGGTCAAGCGCAATAGCCTATGGCTCGTGACAATCGACGTGCAGGTGGGCGACACGTCCGAGCCGATCACGTTCGACGTCGAGCGTGGCGCCGTCGTGCGGCTCGCGGAGGCGATCGGTGACGACCAGCCCGCGTATGCGGACGGCAGCGCAGCCCCGCCGACGTTCCCCACCACCTTCACGTTTCGCCTGCCCGTGCCGTCGCTTCGCGCGCTCGACCCGGCGCGATTCATCCACGGCGACCAGGAGTACGCCTACGAGCGGCCGTTGCGTGCCGGCGACCGCATCACGTGCGTCGCGAAGATCGCCGACGTGACCGAGAAGGAGACGCGGCTGGGCACGGCGACGTTCGCAGTCGTCGAGACCGAGGGACGCGACCAGGCCGGGGAGCTCGTCTTCACCGGCCGCGCGACGCTGATCGTGCGATGAAACCAGGCGACGAGCTGACGCCGCTCGTGAAGGAGCCGGTGACGCGGCTCCAGCTCGTGAAGTACGCCGGCGCGTCCGGCGACTTCAACCCCATCCACTGGGATCCCGAGCGGGCACAGGAGATGGGCCTGGGCGGCGTGATCGCGCACGGGATGCTGAGCATGGGCTTCCTGGGCCAGTACGTGGCGGGCGTGGCGGGGCCTGAGCACGTGCGGCGCCTGAAGGTGCGCTTCGGGGCCATGGTGCGGCCCGACGACGTGCTCACGTGCAAGGGCACGGTTCGCGAGGTCGACGGCCGCCGCGCAGTGCTCGACGTGTGGGCGGAGAACCAGGACGGCGAGCAGGTGACGACCGGCGAGGCGGAGGTGGAGCTCGGATGAGATTCGCGGGGAAGGTGGTGCTGATCACGGGTGGCGCGCGCGGCATCGGTGCGGCGACGGCGGCGCGGTTCGCGGAGGAGGGCGCGAAGGTGGCCGTCACCGACCTCTCGTTCGACGGCAAGGGGCCGGCGCTCCAGATTGCCTGCGACGTGACGAAGCGCGAGGAGGTGGAGGCTGCCGTCGCGCAGACCGTCTCCGAGCTCGGCGGCCTCGACATCCTCGTCACATGCGCGGGCATCATTCGCGACAACCTCGTCCACAAGCTGACCGACGACGACTGGGACTCGGTCATCACCACGCACCTTCGCGGCACGTTCCTCGCCGCTCAGGCGGCCCAGGCGCGCATGGTCGAGCAGAAGTCGGGGAAGATGGTGCTCATCTCGTCGACGTCGGCGCTCGGCAACCGCGGCCAGACGAACTACGCGGCGGCGAAGGCGGGCATCCAGGGCATGGCGAAGACGCTCGCGATCGAGCTGGGCCCGTTCGGGATCAACGTCAACTGCGTCGCGCCAGGCTTCATCGTCACGCAGATGACGGCCCAGACGGCCGAGCGCATCGGCGTCGAGTTCGAGGACCTCCAGAAGTTCACCGCCGAGCAGGTCCCGCTTCGGCGGGTCGGCCAGCCTGAGGACATCGCCTCCGTGATCGCATTCCTCTGCTCGGATGATGCGAGCTTCGTCTCGGGCCAGGTGATATACGTCCGCGGAGGCCCGTAGAGGCCATCCGCGAGCGTCGCGACCGGGTACTGCCGGACGAGCGGGTCCCGCGCCGCGAGCACGAGTCGCACCTGCCGGCGTCGAGCGGGCTCAGGATCCCGCGCGCGTGATCGCCCTGCACTGGAGCAGGTAGAGCTGGCCTCGTGAGAACGCCCACTCGATGTCCCGCTCCGACCCGTACACGTCCTCGCACCGGCCGGCGAGGCTGCCTAGCTCCTGAAGCTGATCGTCGTCCAGGCAGAGCTGCTCGGCGCGCTCGGGCGGAACCTCCTCCTCGAAGGTGCCACCGTCCGGCAGGCTGCGGATCGCGACGCTCTTCAGCCCGACCCTGCGCTCGAGCACCTGTCCCGAGCGGTCGACGCGGTACTGGTCGGGGATGACGAGGCCCGCGACGACCGCCTCCCCAAGCCCCCAGCTCGCCTCGATCATCCGCTCGTCCGCACCGGTCACCGGGTTCCGCGTGAACATCAC
>JBKJWA010000179.1:0-6684 GCA_046716705.1 Gaiellaceae bacterium | reverse complement strand
GCAGGCCATGCACACGTACTCGTAGATCGGCATCGCTCGGCCAGTCTAACGGCGGGAGATACAATCGCCGTGCCCGGTATCCGCTACGGAGCTGGAGCAGGAATGTTCGAGACCATCACCATCATCGGCGCCGGCGGTCGTGCCGGCTCGGCCATCGGCGCCCGCCTCGGCGAGTGCGGCATCGAGCTGCGTGAGACGGGAGGCGACCTCGTGCTCCTCTGTGTGCCTGACACGGCGATCGCGGACGTCGCCGCGTCTCTCGTCCCCGGCCCGTGGGTCGCGCACGTCAGTGGAACGACGCGGCTCGCGGCGCTGGATCCGCACGCCCGGCGCTTCAGCGTCCACCCGCTGCAGACGCTCGTCAAGAGCCGTGGCCCCGAGCAGCTCGACGGCGCGTTTGCCGCCGTGACGGCCGAGACCGACGGCGCGCGCGACCGCGCCACATGGCTCGCGACGACGCTCGGCCTCCGGCCGTTCCCGCTCGCTGACGACGCCCGCACGCTCTACCACGCAGGCGCCGTCATCGCGTCGAACTATCTCGTCACCCTCTACCGAGCCGCCGCGAAGCTGTTCGAAGACGCCGGTGCGCCGCCGGATGCCCTCGTGCCGCTCATGCGACGGACGATCGAGAACGACTTTGAATTGACCGGGCCGATCGCACGCGGCGACTGGGACACGGTGGCCGCACACGTGGCGGCGCTCCACGACCAGCACCCGGAGCTCGAGCCCGTCTACCGCGTGCTCGCGGAGGCGACTGCGCCGTGAGAGTCGCAAGGACGATCGCCGAAGCGCGTGCCTTCCGCGCGTCGACCGATGGCACGCTCGGTCTCGTGCCCACGATGGGCGCGTTTCACGGGGGCCATGCGTCGCTCTTCGCCGCGGCCCGCGACGAGTGCGACGCCGTCGTCGTCAGCCTGTTCGTGAACCCGGCGCAGTTCGGCGAAGAGTCCGACTTGCTCGGCTATCCGCGCGACGAGGAACGCGACCTCGCCATGGCAGCGGAGGCCGGTGTCGACCTTGCCTTCTGCCCTTCGGCGAGCGAGATCTATCCCGCGGGGTTCCAGACGTGGGTCGAGGTGACCGAGCTGGGAACGATGCTCGAGGGCGTCCATCGTCCGGGGCACTTCCGCGGCGTGGCGACAATCTGCCTCAAGCTCTTCAACATCGTTCGACCGGACCTCGTGTACTTCGGTCAGAAGGACGCGCAGCAGGTCGAGGTCGTCCGGCGGATGCTCCGCGACCTCGACTTCGAGATCGAGCTCCGCGTCCTCCCCACCGTTCGCGACGCCGACGGTCTCGCCCTGTCCTCGCGCAACGCCCTGCTCACGCCGGAGGCACGGCGGCAGGCGTTGGCGCTGCCGCGCGCGCTCGCGTCAAGGGACGCCGACCGGGCACGCAGCGAGCTCGACGGCCACGTCGTCGACTACGTCGAGGTCGCCCCGTTCGACCCCCCGGTCCTCGCCGCCGCGATACGCATCGGCGACGTCCGTCTCATCGACAACGTCATCCTCGAGGAGAAGGAGGCACATGAGCACGAGGCCGCGTAAGCCCGCACCTGCGACGCCTGCCCCCGGCAAGCTGCCGTTGACCGAGCTCGTGGAGATGAAGCAGCGCCGCCAGAGGATCGTGATGGTCACGGCGTACGACGCGCCGAGCGGCAGGCTCGCCGACGAGGCGGGCGTGGACATCGTCCTCGTCGGCGACTCGGCCGCGATGACCGTGCTCGGCCACTCCTCGACGGTGCCGGCGACGATGGACGAGATGATCGTGCTCGCTCGCGCGGTCACACGGGGAGCGCGCAGGCCGCTCGTCGTCGCCGACATGCCGTTCGGGTCCTTCCAGGTGTCGGACGAGACCGCGGTCGAGAACGCCGTCCGCTTCGTGAAAGAAGCCGGAGCGGACGCGGTGAAGATCGAGGGCGCAGGGTCGATGCTGTCGCGAGCAAGAGCGCTCGTCGGCTCGGGCATCCCCGTCATGGGCCACATCGGGCTGACCCCGCAGTCGGCGACGATGCTCGGTGGCTTCAGGGCTCGGGGCCGATCGGCGAAGCAGGCGTCGCAGCTGCTCAAGGACGCGCTGGCGCTCGAGGAGGCCGGTTGCTTCGCGCTCGTCCTCGAGTGCGTGCCTCCCCCCGTGGCCGCCCGCATCACGAGCGCGCTGCACATCCCGACGATCGGCATCGGCGCCGGCGCGGAGTGCGACGGCCAGGTGCTCGTCTGGCACGACCTGCTCGGGTTGTACGAGGGTCACGCCCCGCGCTTCGTCAAGCGGTACGCCGATCTGGCCACGGCCGCCCGCGGCGCGCTCGAGGCGTACGCCGACGATGTGCGCAGTGGCGCGTTCCCGGAGGCGCAACACACGTACTCGATCCCGGGCGAGGAGCTCGCAGTGTTTCTACGCGAACACGGCGGCGGCGAGCAGGAGGCCGAACAGCGTCGCGGCGAAGGCGGCCGCGCCGAGGGAGCGGACGACGCCCCAGCCCTCCACGGTGCGCACGCCGACGACCGCGAGCAGGAGTGACCACGCGACGAAGGCGGCGTCCACCGCGTTGAGCACGGTGCCCGTCCCCCCCTCGTCCGATCCACCTGATCGGAAGAGGTCCTCACCGAAGATCGCGATCCGCAGCGGCCAGACGATGATGAGCGCGAGCACGAACGGGGCCGTCGAGAGACCGACGATCTGGCGGGCGGTGCGGTAGCGCGCCATCGAGCCCAGGCTGCGCAAACCCAGCAACAGCGCCGCGCCGCCGAGCCAGTAGTTCTGGAACGCGACGAGCACTCCCGCGAAGAACGCCTCGACGGCGACCAGCAGCCAGTCGAAGTCGGGGTTGTCGAAGAGCTGCCCCGCCGTGGCCGTCGAGAGGAACATCGCCGTGCCGGCGAGGATCGTGATCGCAACCATCGGCTCGGAGAGCGCCTCGGCCTGCTCGTCGGAAGAGTCGCGCAGCTCGGCGAACACCTCTCCCGGCCGGACGAGGATCAGCGGCAAGCGCCGCCACCATCCGCGCTCGAGCCGCCTGATCTCGTCCGCGCGCGTTGTCGCCACGAACGGCACGGTACTTGGCAGGATCGTCTGATGGAGACGGCAGCGGTGATCGCATTCCACGCGCTCTCGCCGGTCGTTGACGGTTGGCGTCAATAGAGTTCCCTCGTGGCAAACGGGATTCTCTGTCCCTCATGCGGCTCCTCGAACGAGGCGGCGCGGAAGTTCTGCGGCGAGTGCGGAACGTTGCTCGCGCAGACGTGCCCATCCTGCGGGACCGCGAATTCTGCCGGCGTGAAGTTCTGCGGCGAGTGCGGCACGCGGCTCGCCGCCGCGATTTCACCCGAGCCGGAGGCGGCCACGGCAGAACGCCGCCTCGTCTCGGTGCTGTTCGCCGACCTCGTGGGATTCACTAGCGCGTCCGAGGAGCGCGATCCCGAGGAAACCCGTGAGCTCCTATCGCGCTACTTCGACGCGGCGCGGGCGATCGTCGAACGCTACGGCGGCACGGTGGAGAAGTTCATCGGTGACGCCGTGATGGCGGTCTGGGGAACGCCTGTCGCCCAGGAAGACGATGCGGAGCGAGCCGTGCGCGCCGCCCTCGATCTCGTCGCCGCCATACCGGACCTCGACCCTGAGCTCGCTGCGCGGGCGGGCGTGCTGACGGGCGAGGCGGCGATCACGATCGGCGCGGAGAGCCAGGGCATGGTCGCCGGCGATCTCGTCAACACTGCGTCCCGGATCCAGTCCCTCGCCGAGCCCGGCACCGTGCTCGCCGGCGACGCGACCCAGCGAGCGGCGGAGGCGGCAATCGCCTTCGAGGACGCGGGCGAGCATGAGCTGAAGGGCAAGGCGGAGCTCGTACATGTCTGGCGTGCGCTCCGCGTGGTCGCCACTCGCCGGGGCGAGGGTCGCTCGTCGGCCCTGGAGCCGCCGTTCGTCGGACGTGACCGCGAGCTCAGGCTCGTCAAGGACCTCTTCCACGCGTGCTCCGACGCCGGGCGCGCGACACTCGTCACGGTCGTCGGCGTCGCGGGCATCGGCAAGTCGCGCCTCGCCTGGGAGTTCGAGAAGCACCTCGACGGTGTGGCCGAGCTCGTCTGGTGGCATCGCGGCCGCTGCCTCGCGTACGGCGAGGGCGTCGCCTTCTGGGCGCTCGCCGAGATGGTGCGCATGCGTGCCGGGATCGCCGAGGACGAGCCGGAGGCGATCGCCCTGACGAAGCTCTCCTCGTCGGTGCGCGAGCACGTCGCAGACCATGGCGAGCGGGAGTGGGTCGAGCCCTACCTTCGACACCTGCTCGGGCTCGGAGAACGGCCGCAGGTCGAGCGAACCGACCTCTTCGCGGCCTGGCGGCTCTTCTTCGAGCGAATGAGCGACACGGCTCCGGTCGCGCTCGTGTTCGAGGACCTGCACTGGGCGGATACGGCCCTGCTCGACTTCGTCGAGCACATGCTCGAGTGGTCGCGCGCGAAGCCGATCTTCGTCCTCGCGCTGACCCGCCCGGAGTTGCTCGACCGCCGCGGCGACTTCGGCGCGCGCGGCCGAAGCTCCACGACGCTCGCGCTCGAGCCCCTGTCGGACGAAGCGATGGACGCGCTGCTTGACGGCCTCGTACCCGACCTGCCCGACGATGCCCGCTCCCAGATCCGTGAACGCGCAGACGGGATCCCGCTCTATGCCGTCGAGACCGTCCGCATGCTCCTCGACCGCGGGGCACTCGAACGCGACGGTGAAACGCTGCGCGTCGTCGGCCCGCTCGACTCACTAGACGTCCCGGAGACGCTGCACGCGCTCATCGCCGCCCGGCTCGACGGGCTCGATCCCGACGAGCGCCGCGTGATCGGGCACGCCGCGGTGCTGGGGAAGACGTTCGCCGCGCGCGGCCTCGCCGCCCTCGGCGCCGTCGATCTCAAGGCGCTCGAGCCCGTGCTCGAACGCCTCGTCCGCAAGGAGCTGCTCGCCATCGACGTCGATCCCCGTTCGCCCGAGCGCGGCCAGTACGGATTCCTCCAGGCGCTCGTCCAGCGGGTGGCCTACGAGGCGCTGGCGCGTAAGGAGCGTGGCCGGCTCCACCGGGCGGCGGCCGCGTACCTGGAGCACGACGCGGGAGTCGACCCGGATGAGATCGCCGAGGTGATCGCCGCTCACTACCGCGACGCGGGAGACGCCGACCCGGCCCGCGTCTGGCTCGAGCGGGCCGGCGAGCGGGCCGCCGCACTGGGGGCACCCGAGGACGCTCAGCGCGCGTTCGACGAGGCCGCCGAAATCGCAGCGGAGCCGCTCGAGCGTGCACGGTTGCTGGAGCGCGCCGGAGACGTCGCGCACCTCGCGGACAGGATGACCGACGCCGAGGAGCGCCTACGCGAGGCGGTCGAGACGTTCACTGCTGCCGGCGACACTCACGCCGCCGCGCGAGCGGCTGCATCGCGTGGCGTGGTGCTCTGGCACCTCGACCGTGCCGAGGAGGCGCTCGCGGAACTCCGACCTGCCTTCGACGCGCTCGCGGAGGAAGAGCGCGACGCGGACGTCGGCCGGCTTGCCGCCGAGATCGCCCGCATCGAGCAGTTCAGCGGCGATTCAGACCGCGCGCGAAAGCACATCGAGATAGCAATCGACATAGCCGAGCAGCGCGGGGACCTCCAGCTGGTCTCCATCGCCCTGAACACGAAGAGCCTGATCATCCAGTCGCGACCGCACGAGCAGCACGCGCTGCTTCGCGAAGCGCTGCGGATTGCGGAGGAAGGGAACTTCGTCGAAGCCACACTTCGCGCGATCAACAACCTCATGGTGCTGGCGGAGGAGTACGACCGCCAAGCGGAAGGCATGGCGCTGCGCGAGCAAGGGTTCGCGCTTGCGCGGGCGCGAGGCCACCGGCACTACGTGGGCTGGTTTGGCAGCACTCTTGTGATGGAGCGTCTCGACGAGGGTGATTGGGACGGCGCGTTCGAGCTCGCGGACGAGGTGCTACCGCCGGGAGTGTCCACTCTCGGGAACGTCCTGGCCGCAGTGCTGTCTCTTGCGAAGGCGAGCTTCGACCGCTGCGACGATCAGGGAGCCCTCGACTGGCTGTCGCGGGTGCCGCGGGAGCTCGCCGAAACGACCACGCAGCAGAACCTCGCGACCTCACTGATCCGGGACGCGATCGAGGCGTTCGCGACCCGTAAGCTGTCCGATGGGATCGGCCACCTCACCGCCTGCTGGGACATCATGAGGGCAGACGAGCGTTGGCACACCTGCGCTCGCGCCCTCATGACCGCGGCCGATGCGGCTGCGCTGCTAGGGGACCCGTACGCAGCCGCGGGCCTGATGGGTCGCTACGACTCGGTCCCCTCCGGCGTACGCACGCGAGTCATGCGAGCGCACGGTGGGCGCCTGCACGCGTTCGCAGCGGCCGCCGCCGGGGACGAGAATGCCGCAGCGGATGCGTTCGCCGAGGCGCTCGCTGCGGCGCGGAACGTCGGCTACGCCGGCCATCTCGCGCCGGTGCTGGCCGACTACGGCGCGTGGCTCGCGGAGTCGGGCCGCCAGGAGGAGGCAGAGCCGCTGCTCGACGAGGCGCAGGAGCTCTTCGAGCGCATGGGCGCGAAGCGCTGGCTCGACCACATCGCGAGCGTTCGCGAGCGCGCACCTGTCCTTAGTCAATAACCGCCGGGCCGTTCGCCGCTGCCCGCGGCGAGGAGAGCCCACGCACCGGGGACG
>JBKJWA010000178.1:0-3024 GCA_046716705.1 Gaiellaceae bacterium | reverse complement strand
GGATATAGCGGGTTGCTCCCACCGAGCGCCAAAACGCAAGGGACTTCTGAAGCTGCTCGTCGGCTTCCGCGCGGCGTCCTTCGGCAGCGAGCTGCCCTGCAGCTCGTAGACGCGCGAGGGCCGCGAGCTTGGCGTCGCCGATCTCATCGAGCAGATCCGCGGCGTCGCCGAAGGCTTCTCGCAGCAGTGCCCGCGACGCATCGGTCCACGTCGTTTGCGGCCCGCGTTCGAGCTGCTCGGCGAACTCGTCGGCGCAGCCGAGCTCTTGCGCGACGAACGCGAGGTCGATGAGAGCCCAGGCGATGGGCTCGGCTCGAAGAACCTCTCGGGCGACGTGCCGCGCGTCTTCATGCATTCCCCCAGCGACGAGGAGGCGGGCGGAACCCGAGAGCCACGGAACACGCTGCTGTGGATCGCTGGCTTGCCGCGCGAGCTGGACGGCTTGTCGCACATCCGCGAGCGCCCCTTCCAGGTCGTCTCGCGCGAGCCGAACGTCCGCCCGGGCGACGCGCATGCCACCCTCGTGGTAGTGGGACTCGCCGGCGTCGCAGGCTGCCAGAAACTCCTCGGTCGGCGGGAGCGCAACATCCCAAGAACCCACCTGGAACAGCACCCAGAGCCGGACGTTTTGCGAAAACCTCAGCAGGTTGGCCATGCCGAGACGCTCAGCATGCGCGACTGCCTCGTCGAGCAGCTCGAGACCTCGGCCTAGGTCACCTCTCAGGGCTCGGACCGACACTGCGAGGTTATTGGTCGCGCGTGCGACCTCGGAAGAGCCCGCGGCGAGGGCGATCTCAATGGCGCGCTCGAGATCCTCGAGCCCGCTTGCATCGCCGAGGTTGGCCTTCGCGGTCCCGATGTTGATGAGCGCATGAGCCTGCAGCTCCACAAGGCCGAAGCCCTCAGCCATTCCGAGCGCTTCTTGACCGATCCGGATCGCCTCGTCGTCGGCGCCGGCTAGCATCCGGTAGCGCGCGACCTGGCTCAGCACATGCGCCTTTCCGGGCGAGGACGGTAGGTCGTGCACCGAGGCAAAGGCGCGCTCGAGATGGTCCGATGAGCGCTCTCGATCGGCTCGATACCAGAAGAGCTCGGCCAGAAGTGCATCCGCCTCGGCCGCCAGCTCCGGCCGCCCGGCAGCGAGCGCTGCCTCGTAGGCGTTCTCGAGCGCCTGCTGCGTTCGCTCGTCACCGTGTGCGCTGTACGTACGGGCGAGCTTGAAGATGAGCTCCGGTCGCTCCGGGTCGTCGTGCGGCCAGGGCTCGACCGCCAGCGCGTAGTAGCGCGCGGCTGCTGTGAATGCGTTGAGCGAGAAGGCACGATCGCCCGCCTCTCGGAGCGCGATCCGTCCCTGCGCCGCCAGGGGTGCCGTGTCCTGCCCGGAGGCACGGGCATAGTCGAGAGCAGCGGCGTAGTGGTGGGCGAGCAGCTCTGAGTGGTCCTCGATCCTGCCGAGCGACTCGATCCATTCGGCCGCTGCGCGGTGCTTACCGGCGCGCTGCGCCCGGGGTATCTGCTCGTAGGCAACCTCGCGAACTAGCGCGTGGCGGAATGAGTACTCCGTCTCGCCGGCCACCGCCGATCGTCGCTCCCGGCGGACGAACTCGTTGCGCTCGAGTGCATGGAGCCGCTCTTCGAGCCGCCAGCGCTCGCCGCCGAGTGCACCGAGCCAGAACGTCCTACCCACCGCCGCCGCGTCCTGGAGCAACTCCTTCTCCTCGACGGACAGCGTGTCGAGCCGGGCGGCGATGATGCCCTGAACCGTTTCGGGCAGGACGACGTCACCTGGGCGAGACGTCAACATCCGGGTGAACTCCTCTGCGTAGAGCGGGTTGCCGCCGGCGTGCTCGAGCAGCCGGGCCTGGAGGTCGGCGTCGACGACCGAGCTGCCGAGCAGGGCGTGCAGCAGGGCCGCCGTCTCGTCTCCGGAGAGGGCTGAGAGAAGGATCGTCGAGGTGTTGGACTTGCCGCCGCCCCAGCCCGGCCGCCGGGAAAGGAGCTCGGGCCGAGCTGTCCCGAGCACGAGCAGAGGCACCCCGCTCGCCCAGTCGACGAGGTAGTCGACGAAGTCCAGCAGCGCGTCGTCGGCCCAGTGCATGTCTTCGAAGACGAGGACGAGCGGCCGTTCGTCGGCAATTGCTTCGAGGAAGCGCCGCCAGGCGGCGAAGGCTTCCTCGCGCCTGCCGCCTGCCCAGGCGTCTTCGGTCTCCAGACCGGCGAGTGGGCGCAGCTGCCGCTCTAGCCAGGCGGCGCTGGCTGGATCATCGACAGACCTTGCCACGGCCTCGCGGAGCTTCCCTCCCGCCTGCTCGGGGCCGTCGGACTCGAGGATCCCGGCCTGCGCTTTCACCATCTCGCCCAGCGCCCAGAATGTGACGCCCTCTCCGTACGGCAACGAACGACCGTGGCGCCAGAAGACGAGCCCGAAGTCCCCGGTCTCGATCGTCTGGAAGAGCTCGAAGACCAGGCGGCTCTTGCCGATCCCGGGCACGCCGGTGAGCGTCACCAGCTGCGGCTCCCGCTCGCGGATCACTCGCGTGAGCGTCCCGCGCAGCAGGGTTAGCTCCTGTTCACGACCGACGAGCTGGGCGCCGCCGACGCGCTCGACGCCGACGCGCGCCATCGCAGCATGCGCTCGCCAGACCGGCACCGGCTCGGCCTTGCCCTTCGCCTGGACGGGCATCGCCTCCTCGTATTCGATCGCCCGCTCAGTCGCCCGGAAGGTGGTCTCGTCGACGAGAATCGCGTTCGTCGCCGCCGCGGACTGCAGACGAGCGGCCGTGTTGACGACGTCGCCGGCGGCCATACCTTCTCCGGCTTCCGGCCGGGCACTCAGCGTGATCAGCGCTTCGCCAGTGGTGATGCCGATGCGGACGTCGAGCTCCTCTTCGCTGAGGGTGTCGCGGATCGCCAGGGCGGCACGCACCGCGCGTTCCGGATCGTCCTCGTGCGCAACGGGCGCACCGAACACGGCCATCACAGCGTCCCCGATGAACTTCTCGACCGTCCCGCCGAACCGCTCGA
>JBKJWA010000177.1:0-2571 GCA_046716705.1 Gaiellaceae bacterium | reverse complement strand
GCTCTGGTGAAGCAGATCCTCATGAACCCGGCCGGCTACTACGTGAACGTCCACACGTCGGACTTCCCGGCGGGCGCCGTTCGCGGCCAGCTTGGCTGACCAAAGCGCTAACGAACATCGAAACGGGGCGTCCAACGGGCCGCCCCGCGTCGTTCTGGGAGACTTCCCCTGTGAAAGAGCTCCATCCGCAGGCGGAGGCTGTCCTCGAGCACATCTCGTCACTTGGCCACCCGCCGATCACGGCGGTCTCGCCCGTTGAGGCGCGCGAGATCCGCCGCGCGCACATTCAGCCGTCGGCGATCGAGCTTCACGAGATCCGTGACGTCGACGCCGGCGGTGTGCCCGCACGGCTCTACCGGCCGAGCGGCGATGAAGACCTGGGCCTGCTCGTGTACTTCCACGGCGGCGGCTGGGTCGTCGGCGACCTCGAGACGCACGACTCGACCTGTCGCGGCCTCGCGGCCGACAGTGGCCACGCGATCCTCGCCGTGGACTACCGCCTGGCTCCCGAGCATCCGTTCCCGGCTGCACTCGACGATGCGCAGGCGGTGTCGCGCTGGGCCTCCTCGCACGCGCATGAGCTCGGTTGCGATCCCGACAGGCTCGCCATCGGCGGCGATTCGGCCGGCGGCAACCTCGCCGCGGCCGTAACGCAGTCCGCACCGGTCCCTTTCCGTTTTCAGCTGCTCGTCTACCCGGTCACCGACGCTCGCGCGAACACGACCTCGTACGAGGACTTCGCGGACGGGCCGTATCTCACGAAGGCTTCGATGGACTGGTACATCGCCCACTACCTGTCGGGCGGTGAAGGAACACCCGATGATCCGCGCGTTTCGCCGCTGCTCGCCGACGACGACGCCTTCGCGAAGTCGCCGCCGACGCACGTCGTCACGGTGGAGACGGACGTTCTCCGGGACGAGGGCGAGGCGTACGCGGCGCGCCTGGAGTCGGTCGGCGTCCCGACGACGTCATGCCGTTACGAGGGCATGTTCCACGGATTCTTCGCGCTGCCCGAGCTGATCGAGGCCGGGCGCGACGCTGTCCGTGAGGCGGCCCGAGAGCTGCGCCGCGCGTTCGGCTAGGACGCGGCCGCGCGAGCCGGGCGCTCGTACGACCAGGCGATCCGCCGCTGATCACCCTTCACTTCGACGATCTCGAGCGCCTCGGGATCCTGATCGTAGAGCAGCTCGAAGGCGAAATCGCTCGCGTCGAGGAACGAGGGCGTGACGTGGAGCGCACTCTCACCCGTGCTGTTGGGAGCATGTACCTCGTAGGCGACCTCCTCGGGCTGGAACGGCTGCTGCTCTGCAGATGCGAGCTCTTCCGGTGCGAGCGCAAGGCCGTGCTGTTCGGCCAGCGCCGCGGCGAACTCCTCCGGAGTGACGTACCCGCGCTCGAGCAGAATCTGGCCCAGCAGACTGCCCTTTCGACGCTGTGCCAGCAGGACGCGCTGGAGGCCGCCCTCGGTGAGCAGGCCCCGCTCGACGAGGATCCGCCCCAGCGGCCGCCACTTCCCTTCGCCGTTCGAGTCCGGCCTCACCGCCTGGTCCGGTCGCTGCTCGTGGTCGAGGTGAACCTCGCGCTGCTGGGCGATTACCGCGGCCATGTCGATCGGAGAAACGATGCGCTTCCCGACGAGCAGCTCACCGAAGAGCTTCCGGGTCAGGCGTTGCTCGAGCAGGAGCGACTCGAGCTGGTACTCGTCGATGAGCCCTCGCTGGACGAGGAGCTCCCCCAGGGGCCGCCACGCGTATTCCGCCATGGAACCGCTATCGGCACGACTGCCCTATCTCAGTAGAGAGCCTCTTCCTTGCGGCGTCCCTCCCGGCGGCGCGCCAGCCTGATCAGCGCCCCCGCGATGCCGAAGAGCATGGGGATCGCCACGAGCACCATGACCTCTTCCCACGCGACGGCGAGCCAGAGCGAGGCGGCCATACCCAGCAGCGTGACGACGACGATGCGCTGTTCTTCGGGCGAGAGCCGGTTGTAGGTCCCCATCATGGTCACGACCTCCGTCGGCAGGGCGTGGGTCGCGTGCGCCGTGCGGTTTCTGTGTGATGGTGGTATCGACCAGCGGCCGCCCAGGCCCGTCCCCCATTCCGTTAGGCTCAGAGCCCGTGCGGTGGAGTCAGATCGTCCAGCTGGCCGTCGTCGCGGCGATTGTCGCCGCCGCCACCACGGCGGTCGCCGTGCTCATTCCCTGGCTCCCAGTGAACGCCGCGGAGCAGCGCGACGGCATCGACTTCACGTTCTGGCTTGCGACCGGCATCTGCATCTTCATCTTCGCCGTCGTGTGCAGCGTGATCCTCTTCTCGGCCTGGAGGTTCCGAGCGCGAGCGGACGACGACACCGACGGACCGCCCATCCACGGCCACACCGGGCTGGAGATCGCCTGGACCGCGGTGCCGGCACTGCTCGTCACGACGATCGCCATCGCGTCGGCGGTCGTGCTCACGCAGAACAGCAATGCGGGGTCGAACCCGCTGCGCGTCACCGTCACGGCGCAGCAGTTCGCCTGGCAGTTCGAGTACACGAACGGCGCGGCCGACGGCAAGACCGAAGGAACGCTCC
>JBKJWA010000176.1:0-2901 GCA_046716705.1 Gaiellaceae bacterium | reverse complement strand
GTGCAGTCGGCGGCGACCCGCTACCGGCGCAGTCAGGTGCGCATCGAGCTCTCGGAGGACGAGGCGAGGATCTTCGACGCCGTCGTCAAGCCGGGCCAGGTGACGCAGGACGGCAACGTCGAGCGCGAGGTGGAGCGGCTGCGCAAGGAGATCGCGCGGGCGGAGGGCATGCTCGGCAACGAGCGCTTCGTCGCGAACGCGCCGAAAGACGTCGTCGTCGCCGAGCAGGCGAAGCTCGACCGGTACCGCCGCGAGCTCGAAGATCTAAGCGCCTGACACACACCGATGGCTGAGCTCAAGCGCCTTTCCATCCGCTTGAGATCCGGCCTGTCCACGCAGGAGATCTCGACGATCTTGACTGGGACAGTGAGCAGGCAATACAGGCTGACTACGTCCGACGGACGCTGGCCGAGCGCGGTCGCGAGGTCGTGTTTTTTCTTGCTGTGGCAAACGGGCGGCCTGTAGGACGACTCGGTATCGACTACGGGCGCAAGGCAAAGGAAGGCGTTGTGCATCTGTGGGCTTTCAGCGTCCTCCCCGTGCTCCAACGTCTCGGTATTGGCACAGCATTGATGCGAGAGGCGGAGGCCTTCATCGCAGCAGCTCCGCGAAACGCAACCGTCATCGAGGTTGGAGTAGACGAGTGGAACCACGAGGCGGCGAAGCTCTACAGGCGCCTCGGCTACAGCGATGCGGGTACCGAACGAGAGAGCAACGGCGAGATCGTCCTTCTCTTTCGTCGCCCGATCGTGGGAACGGAGTAGCGAGCGGCAGTCCTCCTTAGGGCCTCTTGCCGTACTTCCGTTCCTGTCGCGTCTCCCGCGCGCGCGCCTTCCAACGCCGTTTGAGCTCACGACCCACGCGCTTGTTCGAACGCGCCTCGATGGCGCGGAGCTCGCGCTCGAGCTTGCGGTAGCTCTTCATCCGCTCCCACGACAGCTCCCCCGCCGCCAGCGCCTCGGTGACGGCGCAACCCGGCTCCGTTTCGTGCGAGCAGTCCGAGAAGCGGCACTGCCCGGCGAGCTCCGCGATGTCGGAGAACGCGCTGTCGACGTCTCCCTCCCAGAGCTGGAGCTCCCGCAGCCCTGGGGTGTCGACGAGGATCGCGCCGCCGCGCAGCACGAGCAGCTGCCGGTGCCGCGTGACGTGCCGGCCGCGCCCGTCTCGCCGCAAGTCGCCCGTCCGCATGAGCTCGCGTCCGGCGAGTGTGTTGACGAGCGTCGACTTGCCGGTTCCGGACGAGCCCAGCAGCGCGAGCGTCTTCGCCGGCACCAGGTACTCGCGAACAGCGTCGAGCCCCTCGCCTGTGACGCTGCTCACCGCCAGCACGGGGACGCCGATCGCGACGGACCTGGCCTCCTCGATCTGCTGCTCGTCCTCGCAGACGTCGAGCTTCGTCAGCACGACCACGGGGTCGGCACCGGAGTCCCACGCCGTGACGAGGTAGCGCTCCAGCCGCCGGGCGTTGAAGTCGCCGTCGAGGCCGGCGACGAGAAACACGGTGTCGACATTCGCCACGAGCGTGTGCTCCTCGGCCTTCAGCCACGGCGTCTTGCGTGAGATCTTCGTCCGCCTCGGGAGGATGGCCTCGATCGCGGCCCGGCCGCCCGGCGCGTCGCACACAGCCACCCAGTCGCCGACGGCCGGCATGCCGCCCGTGATCTCGTGGTCACGCAGGCGTCCGCGGACGCTCGCGAGCCTGTCGTCGCGCTCGCCGCGGACGTAGTAGCCGCCGCGGTGCTCTGCGACGACCCGGGCGGGCTCGAAGCCCCGCTCGGCATGGATTGTCATCGCCGCCTCGAGCTCGTCGGTCCAGCCGAGCGCGGCAAGGCTATTCGCGGTCACGCGTGCTCCTTGTGTCGTAGGTGGCCGCGGAACCCGATAACTAGCGGTCGAGCCCCGCGGCAGCGCGGGTGAAGGTGGTGAAGACCGGTTGTCTCATTGCCCACCTCCTTCGCTCGACGACCTCTAAACGGTACGCGCGCATGCAGCTGTCGTCAACATTCGCGGTGATGGGGCCGCATTCAACCTGGATCGCCTCGCTCTCGCCGTGGCCTGAGGAGTTCGGCCTCGACCGGATGCTCGCATTGCTCGACGAGCTCGGTCGTCCCGAGCAAGCGTTCCCGTCCATCCACGTCGTCGGTACGACTGGGAAGTCGACGGCGACGCGGACGATCGCGACGCTTCTCCGGGCGGAAGGGCTGCGGGTCGGGGCGTACACATCGCCGCACGTGTCCGGCTGGGAGGAGCGGCTCGACACCGACGCCGAGGGCTTCGAGCACGCGGTCGGACGGATCCGATCGGCGGCGGAGAAGGTCGAGGCCACGCAGTTCGAGGCGCTGACCGCCGCGGCGCTCGCCGAGTTCGCCGCCCAGGGCGTGGACGTGGCCGCCGTCGAGGCAGGCCTGGGCGGGCGTCTCGATGCGACGAACGTCCTCACGGCGCCGGTTGTCCACCTGACGAACGTCGCGCTCGAGCACACCGACGTGCTCGGGGACACGCGGGACGCGATCGCAAAGGAGAAGCTCGCCGTGGCCGCGCCGGGCGCCGTCGTCGTGCTCGGTGAGCCCGAGTGGTCGTACCTCGTGCCGGAGCACGACGTCCGCACGGGCGGTGCGCGGGAGGCGGCAGAGGCCTTCCTCGGCCGGACGATCGAGGCCAAGCCCGACGTCCGGCTTCCCGGCCGGCTCGAGTGGCGCGCGGACGACGAGCTGTGGGACGGGGCCCATACGCCCGGCGCCGTCGACTGGCTCGTCGAGCGGCTGCCCGCGGGCGACTGGATCGTGGTCGCCTCGGTACTGCGCGACAAAGATGTCGACACCATGCTCGAGCGGTTGGCTCCGGTTGCGCGCGTGGTCGTTGCAACACAATCGTCGAATGCGAGGGCGCTGCCTGCTGACG
>JBKJWA010000175.1:0-4128 GCA_046716705.1 Gaiellaceae bacterium | reverse complement strand
TCCGCGCGGGCATCGCGCATCCGTTCCGGCCGTGGGACCTCGAGCACGACCGGCCCCTCGACCTCGTCGAGATCCCGCTCGCCGCGATGGACGTCACGCTCGCCGAGCCGCGCTATCTCGGGCTCTCGGTGAAGGACGCCGAGCGACGGTTGCTGGCGCTGCTCGACCGTGCGGCGGAGCACGGCGGCGGCTTCTCGATCCTCTGGCACACCGACCGCTTCGACCCGGCAACGGCAGGAGGCTGGGACCGCCTCTACGCGCGCCTCATCGACGCCATCTACGACCGCGGCGGCATCTGCATCCCTGCCCACGAGCTCGCAGCCGAGGCCTTGACACTCACGCGCCGTTTGGATTGACTCTCGCGTCCCCCGGCGAATATGACGACGAGGGAAGGGGAGGCATTTTGAGAAAGTCGACGTTGATCGTAGCCGCGCTCGCTTCCGTGTTCGCAACACTTGTCGGGCCCGGCCTGTCGACGGCTGCCCAGGACCGGACGACAGTCGACGACCTGTCGGTGCGCGTGAACTTTGGCCCGCCTCGCGGCTTTCTCGAAACGACGACGAGAGAGCTCCTGAACACGATTGAATTCGACGTCGCTGCCGACAGCGGCGCTCCGCAGACGATCACGCTGCGCTTTTCTCTCCCGGAAGGCCTCGCGTTCGCGAGCGACGTCCCCGATTCGAGCGAGGGCTGCACCAACGGAACACCCGTCGTCTGCACGGACATGCTCGACCAACCCGGCTCGGGCACCTGGGGCTGGCCCATCGTCGCCAGTGCGCGGGGCACGTACGCGATCACCGCCACAGTCGAAGGCGCACGGCCGGATCCGAACCCTGCCAACAATTCGTACACCTTCCGCTTTGAGATCAAGCCGGTCGTTCCCCCGGTCTCCGTTTACGTCAGCGCTGTCAAGTTGAAGCCGGCGAAGCCGAAGGCAGGCTCAATCGTGGCTGCGACTAGCGTAGTCAAGGCGAACGGGGCTCCGGTCAAGCCCTCGAAGGTCCTGTGCAGTGGCACGCTCGGCGGAAAGAAGATCGCCGGCACGCCCAAGGCGCTGACCGGCGCAGCGCAGTGCCGCTACCGGACGCCGAAGAGCGCCAAAGGGAAGAAGCTCAGCGGCTCGGTGAAGGTCACGGCACGCGGCAAGACGATCACGAAGCGATTCTCGACGAAGCTCGGCTGACCGACTTCGCGCTTGACACGCGGGTGGGATTCCGATCGACTGTCACGGCCTCCCCCGCGTGCAAGGCGATGCACCTCGACATGGGGGATGGCGTCACGCACGACGCGTTCTTCAAGTTCAAGTACAAGTAGGCGAGAGGGCGCTCTTCGGGGCGCCCGTTTTTCTTGACATGCCGCGACAGTGAAGGGCAGGCCTCGGGCGCCACCAACGCCCTCCGCGAGCTCGGCGATGTGTTCGGCGTCGCCGTGCTCGCCTCGATCTTCGCGCCGTTTGGCGGCTACGAGACCCCGCAGAGCTTCGTCGACGGCATGGTGCCGGCGGTCTACGTCGGCCCTGCGCTTGTCGCGGTCGGAGCTGTCGCGGCGCTCACGATCCCCGGACGCGCGCGGGCGAGTCGTCCGCAGCCCGCCTTCGAGGACGCTTAGTCCACCTTGTCCCACCCGGCGGGGAGCGTCGGGGGCCCCCAGCCGGGATCGGGGCGCCAGTCCTCCCAGCCGGTCGGGAAGGGCCATTCCTCGATCACGCGCTCGGCCTCGTCGCGGGCGAGCCGGCCCTCCTCAGCGGACATGATCCCGAGCTCGACGGCCTTTGCGAGGTCGTCCTCGTCTTTCCAGTGCGCGTCGTCACTGTCCGCGGGAATCCAGAGATCGAGCTGCCAGTCGGTCGTGTCGAACCCGAGCCGCGTCTCTCTGAGTGGCGCCTGAAGGTTGACGTACCAACCGCGAAACGAGCCGTCCTCGCGGAAAAAGTGTCGGATCGAGTGACGGCGGCCGAACGCCGTCAGCTCGAGGCCGGCCGGCCCGACCCACGAGCGGAGGTCGGCGCCCCACTGCTCGAACGGGATCAGGTTGCCGTCGGCGTCGCGACCCTTCGGGTACACGATCTTCGTCCCGGGCGTGACACAAGCCACGAGCGTCGCAGCCGTCCGCTCGACGACGTTCGACGGGAACGCCGCCACCGCGCGACCGTGGACGACGTGGCGCAGGAGCAGCGACTCCATCGGCCGAGAACCGTAGAGGAGGCGTGTGAGCCTTGTGTCAGGCCGGTGACATGATGTTCGGCGATGACCGCCGCTCCCGACATCTCCGTCGTCGTCACGCTCTTCAACGAGGCGCCCTCGCTCGACGAGCTGTATCGCCGCACCGCCTCGTCGCTCGACGGCATCGGCAGGCCGTTCGAGATCATCTTCGTCGACGACGGTTCGACGGATGGCACGTTCGCCGAGCTCGAGCGCCTTCACGCGAGCGACGGGTGTGTGCGGGCCGTTCGCTTCCGCCGCAACTTCGGCCAGCACCCGGCGATGCACGCGGGCCTCGCCAGGGCCCGTGGCGATGTCGTCGTGACGATGGACGGCGACCTGCAGAACGCGCCCGAGGACATCCCGAAGCTCGTGGCGGTCGTGGACGGGGGCGCGGACGTGGCAAGCGGCCGGCGCGTCGGGCGGCGCGACCCGTGGGGCCGGACGCTTCCCTCCAAGCTCATCAACGGCATGCTGCGGCGCTTCACGGGGGTCTCCGTCTCAGACTTCGGCTGCGCGTTCAACGCGTACCGCCGTGACGCGATCACGCCGATGCTCGGGGCGATCGGCAAGCAGAAGTTCACGAAGGCGCTCGTGCTCTCGGGTGGCGCGAGCGTCGTCGAGGTCGACGTCCAGCACGCGGCGCGGCGCGGTTCCTCCCGCTACTCGCCACTACGGCTCACGCGGCTCGCGCTCCACGTGCTCGCGGGCTTCTGGCCGCAGCCGATCCAGTGGATCGGGGTGACGCTCGGAATCGTCTGCTCGCTCGCTGCGTTCGCCCTCGGCGTCTACGGCATCGCGTACTGGATCGGTGAGGACGACTTCCCCGGCCCGTTGTTCGGAGGCGCGGCCATCGTGTTCGTGCTCGGCATCCAGGGCTTCATCCTCGCCCTCGTCGGCGAGTATCTGGGCAGAATCCAGCGAGACGTGGAAGGCCGGCCGCTCTACACGATCGAGCAGGAGCTGTGAGCAAGCGCGTCCTCGTCACGGGCGGGGCGGGCTTCATCTCGTCGAACGTCGTCCGGCACTTGCTCACAGCGACGTCACACGAGGTCGTGTCGCTCGACGCGCTCACGTACGCGGGCAACATCGAGAATCTCGCGGACGTGATCTCGCACGAGCGGCTCTCCTTCGTCGAGGGTGACATCCGCGACGCCGGGCTCGTGGGCGAGATCGTGGCCGGCGTCGACGTGATCGTGAACGCGGCTGCGGAGTCGCATGTCGAGAAGTCGATCCGCGAAGGCGCGTCGGAGTTCGTGACGACGAACGTCGAGGGCACGCAGATCCTCCTCGACGCCGTTCGGGAGACACCGGTCGAGCGGTTCGTCCTCATCTCGTCGAGCGAGGTGTACGGCACGGCCGAGCAGGCACCGATGGACGAAGAGCACCCGCTCAACCCCCGCAGCCCGTACGCGGCTACGAAAGCGGGCGCCGACCGGCTCGCGTACGCCTATGCGGTCACGTACGGCCTGCCCGTCGTCATCCTCCGGCCGTTCAACAACTACGGGCCGAGGCAGCACCCCGAAAAGCTCGTCCCGCACTTCATCACGAGCGCCCTCTGCGACGAGCCGCTGACGGTGCACGGCGACGGCTCTGCCTCGCGCGACTGGCTGTACGTCGACGACGACGCGGAAGCGATCGAGGCCGCCATCGACGCCGATCTCGACGCGGTTTCCGGCCAGGTGATCAACGTCGCCACCGGCGTCGACCTGACCGTGTCGGAGATCGCCGACCTCGTGCTCCAGGCGCTTGGCAAGCCTTCGTCGCTGAAGGAGCACGTCGAGGAGCGGCCGGGGCAGGTCCAGCGTCACATCGGCTCCAGGGACAAGGCCGCGCGGCTGCTCGGCTGGAAAGCTCGCACGCGGTTCGAGGACGGACTCGAGCGCACCGTCGCGTGGTACCGCGACAATGAGGCCTGGTGGAGGGG
>JBKJWA010000174.1:0-3099 GCA_046716705.1 Gaiellaceae bacterium | reverse complement strand
CTGCCCTTCCTGCGGCACCGAGAACCCCGAGAGCGCGAAGTTCTGCAACGAGTGCGCCGCGACGCTGAGCGAGGCATCGCCGGCACCGGCCCTCGAGGAGCGCAAGGTCGTCACGGTGCTCTTCTGCGATCTCGTCGGCTTCACTGCCGCCTCGGAGGCAGCGGATCCAGAGGACGTGAGGGCACGGTTGCAGCCGTATCACGAGCGGGTGCGAGAGGAGATCGAGCGGTACGGCGGGACGGTGGAGAAGTTCATCGGCGACGCGGTCATGGCCGTGTTCGGTGCGCCCGTGGCGCACGAGGACGACGCGGAGCGGGGGGTCAGGGCCGG
Source organism: Gaiellaceae bacterium (assembly GCA_046716705.1). Taxonomy (GTDB): domain Bacteria; phylum Actinomycetota; class Thermoleophilia; order Gaiellales; family Gaiellaceae; genus PALSA-612. The sequence continues at coordinate 2,769 of JBKJWA010000174.1, read as the reverse complement.
CCTGCGGATCCTCGAGGCGATCGGAGAGCTGAACGAGACGGACGCCGACCTGGGTCTGCAGGTGCGTGTCGGAATCAACACGGGCGAGACGGTGGTGGCGCTGGGAGCGCGGCCGGAGCTGGGCGAGGGGATCGTCGCCGGCGATGTCGTGAACACGGCATCGCGACTGCAAGGCGCGGCACCCGTCGACGGCGTGGCGGTGTCGGAACAGACGTACCGGCAGACGGAGCTCGTCTTCGACTACGAACCGCTTGAACCGGTCGTCGTCAAGGGGAAGACGGAGCCGCTGCGAATCTACCGGCCGCTGCGGGCCCGCGCGGACTTCGGCCGCGAGGTCACGCGCACGCACACGACACCGCTGGTGGGCAGAGACTTGGAGAAGTCGCTCCTGAACGGAACCTTCGAGCGTGCGGCGCAGCAGCGGTCGTGCCAGCTGGTGACGCTGGTTGGCGAGCCGGGCGTCGGCAAGAGCCGGTTGTGCGCAGAGCTTCTCCGTCAGATCGATGCAACGCCGGAGCTGGTCCGATGGCGGCAGGGCCGCTGTCTGCCCTACGGAGACGGGATCGCGTTCTGGGCGCTGGGGGAGATCGTCAAGGCGGAGTGCGGCATCCTCGAGTCGGACACGCCCGCGCAGGCGGCGACGAAGCTCGAGCGGGCAGTTGCCGAGGACGAGGGCGACCGCTCGTGGCTACTTGCCCGCCTGGCGCCGCTCGTAGGAGCACCTGCGGAGCCGGTCGCCCAGGAGGAGTCGTTCGCGAGTTGGCGGCGGTTCTGCGAGAGCCTCGCGTCAGAGCGGACTACCGTGCTCGTGTTCGAGGATCTGCACTGGGCCGACCCGGCGCTGCTCGGCTTTCTCGAGCACCTGGCCGACTGGGCCGAGGGCGTGCCACTGCTGCTCCTCTGCACGACGCGACCCGAGCTGTACGAGCGGCATCCGACGTTCGGGGCCAATGCACGCAATGCGCAGCGGGTCAACCTCGCCCCGTTGAGTGACGCGGAGACGGCGCAACTGGTCTCCACACTGCTCGAGCGGACTGTGCTCCCGGCCGAGACGCAGCAGGTGCTGCTAGAGCAGGCAGGCGGAAACCCGCTGTACGCGGAGGAGTTCGTGCGGCTGCTCGCAGACCACGGTCGGCTCGGCGACGGCGTGGAGGTACCCGAATCGGTGCAGGCATTGATCGCCGCCCGCCTCGACACGCTGCCTTCGGAACGGAAGAGCCTGCTCCAGGATGCCTCCGTGCTCGGCAAGGTGTTCTGGGCGGGCGCCGTCGCGGCGATGGGCGGCCGCGACCCACATGAGGTCGAGCTGGCGTTGCACGAGCTTGCGCGCAAGGAACTCGTCCGTTCCGCACGCACCAGCTCGATGGAGGGGGAGCAGGAGTACTGGTTCTGGCACGTGCTCGTGCGGGACGTCTGCTACGGGCAGATCCCGCGCGCTGCCCGCGCGGCGCGCCACGAGCTGGCCGCGGCGTGGATCGAGGAGAAGGCGGGCGGGCACGCGGAAGACCTCGCCGACGTGCTCGCGTACCACTACCAGGCCGCGCTAGAGCTCAACCAGGCGGCAGGCCTCGACGAGCGGACGGAGCAGCTCCAGGCGCTCGTGGTGCGCTACCTGGCTCTGGCCGGTGAGCGGGCGCTCTCACTGGACATCGAACAGGCCGAACGGCAGCTCGCTCGCGCTCTCGACCTCTGCGCCGAAGACGCCCCCGAACGGGCATCGCTGCTGGACCGGTGGGCGCAGGCCGCGCAGCAGCAAGGCCGGCTGCAGGATGCCAGGCAGGCCTTTCAACAGGCCCTGGACCTGTACCGGGAACAGGGCGAGCCCCTTGCGGCCGGCCGTGTCCTGACCCGCCTCGCGCTCGTCGTTCGCCGACTCGGCGACGCGGGAAGCGAGCAGCTGCTCGCCGAGTCGCGGGGCCTGCTCGAGGAGCAACCCCCGGGGCCCGAGCTCGTGAGCGCGTACGCCTACACAGCCGGGCTCCACAATTTTCAGGGCCGATACTCCGACACGATCGCGGCGGCCGAGCGGGCGCTGACGCTCGCCTCGGAGCTCGACCTCCCCGAGCCGGCATTCGCGCTCCACTGGCGCGGCGCTGCCCGCTGTGCGCTCGGGGAAGCCGAGGGGCTCGAGGACCTGCGGCGGGCACTCGAACTGGCGCTCGAACAGAACCTGGGACGCGAGGCAGGCGTGATCTACGGCAACCTCGCTGCGGTCGTCGGGTCCTACGAGGGACCGCGGGCGGCCCTCGACGTCATGAGCGAGGCAATCGCCTACTGCGACCGCCGTGGTATCACCGAGATGGCGTTGCAGATTCGCTCCGGGATTCCGAGCGCTCTGGCCGATCTCGGTCACACGGAGCAGGCGCTCGCCGAGGCGGGGCCACTCGCCGACCAGATCGAGGCCGGCGGTGACATGAGCTACGTCGAACCGCGCGCTCTGCTGCTGCGGCTGCTTGCCGAACGCGGCGCCCCCGAAGAATCCGCCACACCCGAGGCGCTCGTCGCCGCCGTTCGCAGCATCAGTCTCCCGGTGTATATCGCGACCGCCTTCGCCGCCGTCGCGCAGCTCCTGGTCACCCAAGGCCACGGCGGACAGGCGCGGGCGCTGCTGCAGGAGCTCGACGAGCTCGGGGACGCCAGCGGCGGCTCTTTCGACGAGGGAACGCTCTTGCCGTCTCTGGTGCGCGTCGCACTGACACTCGACGAGGGACCGCTTGCCGAGCGTCTCACCGCAGCCGTCAAACCTGTCATGCCGTCCCACGAACACGC
>JBKJWA010000173.1:0-3841 GCA_046716705.1 Gaiellaceae bacterium | reverse complement strand
GTCCAGTTCGGGCCGGACGGGAAGCTCTACGTCGGCATGGGGGACGGCGGCGCGGGGGGCGATCCGCAGAATCACGGCCAGAACCCCCGCTCGCGGCTCGGGAAGCTGCTGCGGACGAGCCCGCTCGCCGTCGACTGGGAGATCGTCGGTTACGGCCTCCGCAACCCCTGGCGCTTCTCGTTCGACCGCAAGACCGGCGATCTCTACATCGGGGACGTCGGCCAGAACGCGCGGGAGGAGATCGACTTCAGGCCCCGCGGCGCACCGCCGGCGAACTTCGGCTGGGCGCGATACGAGGGAAGCCGTACGTACGACAGCGACATCGACCTCGATCCTCCGTCGCCGCTCGTCTTCCCCGTCCACGAGTACGGGCACAGCGACGGCTGCTCGGTGACGGGCGGCTATGTCTACCGCGGCAAGGACGTGCCGGCCGCGCTGGGCCGGTACTTCTTCGGCGACTACTGCTCCGGCACGGTGTGGAGCTTCCGCATGTCCGGGGGCGAGGCGACCGGCGTGCGGACGGAGCTCGAGGTGAGCAGCCTCTCGTCGTTCGGCGAGGGCGCCAGGGGCGAGCTCTATCTCGCCTCCCACGAGGGCGCTGTCTACAGGCTCGCCAGCTAGGCGGCCGAGAGCGCGGCGAGCGAGCGGACGACCAGCGCGTCACGGCCGAGCGCGTCCAGGACCCGCTCGAGCGCCCCCGGCCCCGCTTCGAGCGCATCGAGCCGCCGGGCCACGCCGAGATGGGCCGTCGCGACACGGGCGAGCGGCTCCGGCTTCGTCGTGAACGCACCGATCCGCACGGCAGCCGACGCTAGACGGCGCAGTTCCGCGTTCGCTGACGGATCGGGCCGGAGGTAGACACGGGCGTGCTCCTCGGCGAAGCGCTCCAGCAGCGGACGCCAGTTGCCGATCGCCGCGTCGAGCCCCTCCTCGTCGACGTCTGCCTCGAGCTCGACGCGGTAGCGACGGCGAGCGTCCTCGAGCCACGCTTGCCACAGCGGCTCGGTGTCACCGAGCACGGCGTCGAGATCGATGGCGACCGCGCCCGTCACGTGACCGCCCGGCGCGTTGCCCGTCCGAGGATGTAGACGCCGAGCAGCACGCCGACGGCGTCCACGAGCACATCGACCGGTGCTCCGTGCCGCCCCGGTACGAATGCCTGGTGCACCTCGTCGGTCACGGCATACGCGATGCCGACTGCGGCGGCCGGCAGCTCCCGTCCGAGCGCGCGCAGGAGCAGCGCCCCCAGCACGGCGTACTCGAGGGCGTGGGCGATCTTCCGCAGCGCGAGATCCCAGCCGCCGAGACCCGTGCCGAGGTCGGGGATGGAGGACAGCGCGAAGATGAGGCCGGCCCAGGCGACCACGGGTATCCAGGCGGAGAGCGCGCGCGTCACGGCGCAATGGTAGGTTGGGGCGAGACATAGGCGGGCGGGTCAGGGAACCCGGTGCGAGTCCGGGACGGTCCCGCCGCTGTAAAGGGAGACGCTGCTCCACCACCACGCCACTGGCTCACGCTGGGAAGGCGGTGGAACAGGGAGCCCTGAGTCAGAAGACCTGCCGCCCGTCGATCCGAACCCCTCGTAGAAGGAGGATTCGTGTTTCGACGCACTCTCATGCTCCCCGTCGTCTGCGGGCTCGTGCTCGCGGTGGTGGGCTCCTCCTCGGCCGCGATCGTCCGCGTGCGCGTTGAAGGCAAGACCCAGACGATCTTCGGCGCGACTCAACCGCGCGCGTCGGCGACGACCGCGATGGGCGCTCTCGAATCCGCAAGCATCGGCGGCGAGTTCTACTACCACGTCCAGGTGACCGGCTTCGGGCCGTACGTCGACCAGATCGGTCGCAACCTCGCCGCGGGCGCGAGTGGCTGGGCGTTCAAGGTGAACGGCGTGTCGCCGCCCGTGGGCGCCGACCAGGTGCAAGTGAAGGATGGCGACGTCGTCCTCTGGTACTGGGCGGACTTCACGGAGGCTGGCGGCCCTCCGACTCTCCATCTCGCGCGTGAAGCCAACGGGTGCTACCGCGTAGTGGCGAGGAGTGACTCAGGCGCGACCGTCTCAGTCTCCGCCGCGTTGCGCGTGGACGGCAGGCGCGTGCCGATGCAGGGCGGCCGCGCATGCCCCGGGCCGCATCGAAGCCTCGTGCGGGCGACAGCGCCCGGCGCGGTACGGTCGAATGCGCTGAAGTGATGCGACGGCTCCTCCCACTCCTGTGCCTTGCTGCGGCGCTGGCGGGCTGCGGCACGTCCGGCGACGGCGGCGAGGCGACGCTGTGGGTGACGCGCGATCGCGGTGCAGAGGTGCTGGTGTCGGCGTCCGTGCCCGCGGGCGTGACGGCTATACAGGCCTTACGGAGCGAGGCGGACGTCGACACGAGCTTCGGCGGCCGCTTCGTGCGGTCGATCGAAGGCGTATCCGGCGACGCGGGGGCGAAGCGCGACTGGTTCTACTTCGTGAACGGCATCGAGGCCGACCGCGGCGCCGCCGAATACCGGCTGCGACCCGGCGACGTGCTGTGGTGGGACTACCGCTCGTGGGCTGGCGACGAAATGCGCGAGCCGGTCGTGATCGGTGCCTTCCCCGAGCCGTTCCTCCACGGCTACGACGGACGCGTGCACGCGGCGGCAGTGCGTTTCGAGAAGGAACACATGCGGGGAACCGCCCTCGGAGTGGCCCATGTGATCGGCGCGCGCTCGGTGGAGCTCATGAACGTTCCGGCAGCGCCCGACGTCAACCTCCTCGTGATCACGGAAGCCCAGCCGGTGCTCGAGGCGGAGCTCCGATCGCGCGACGGGCTGGCCGGATCGCCGGTCGTCTTCCGGGTTTCCTTTGAGGACGCGAAGCTGCTGCTCAAGGATCCGGAGCTGGCGCAACACCGCTACGAGGGACTCGACGAGTGAGACCGGCGGCGGCGCTCGCGGTGCTCGTCGCGCTGGCAGCGGCAGCGCTGCTCACCGACCACTGGCAGGTGCCGGCCGCGATCGCGGCCATCCTGCTGGGCCTTTGCCTGCGCGCTCCGGCCTCGCGGCGTCGGCCGTACCTGCTCGGCTGCGCCGTCACGTCGTTCGGGGTGTTCGCCATCACGCCGTTCCTCGTCATGAACGGCGTCGACGTGCTCTGGAGCGGTCCCATCGTGCCGGTGCTCGGGCAGCTCGACGTCACGACGGAGGAGCTCGCCGGCGCGGCGATCCAGGCCGTTCGGCTCGCGGCCGTGACGCTCGCGTTCGCGGTCTACGCGCTCCGGCTCGATCACGACTCGCTGCTCCGCTCGGCGAGGTTCGCACGCAAGTCGGCTCTCGTCGTCGCCCTCGCGACGAGGCTCGTGCCGACGCTCGAGCGCGACGTCCACGGGCTCGTGGAGGCGTTGCGCGGACGCGGGGTGGAGGTTGAGGGCATCCGCGGGCGCGCGCGCCTCGTGTCGCCGCTCGTTTCGGGCTCGCTCGAGCGCGCCCTCAACCTCGCGGAGGCGATGGAGGCCCGCGGGTACGGCCGCGCCGGCGCGACCCGGGCGCCGACGCCGCGCTGGCGGGCGGTCGACCGGCTTGCGCTTGTGGCCGCAGTCGCCGTTGTGCTGGGGGCGCTGTGGCTCTAGCGACGGTACGCGACCTCACGTTCACGTACGGCGGCGCCGAACGTCCGGCCCTGTCGGGAGTCTCACTGGAGATCGCGCCGGGGGAGATCGTGCTCCTCACCGGCCGGTCGGGATGCGGGAAGACGACGCTCATCCGCGCGCTTGCGGGACTCGTGCCGCACTTTCACGGCGGCACGTTCCGGGGCACGGTCGAGGTGGGCGGCTACGACACGCGGCGCACGCGGCCAGCCGAGCTCGCAGGGACGGTGGCG
>JBKJWA010000172.1:0-3484 GCA_046716705.1 Gaiellaceae bacterium | reverse complement strand
GAGGCGGTCGCCGTCGGAGCGACCTTCGCCGTTGCCCTACCGGCGCTGCTCATCATGCTCGCCGGGCGACGGCCGCCTCGTGTGGAAGCGCTCGAGCCGGCGCAGGGGTAGCCACGCGCGACGGCGTCGCTCACAATGAGCGGGATGTCTGAGGTGGTGCGCAATCCGCGCGTGCGGGTCGGCGCCCCCGATGTCGAGGCCTGACGCTCGGATGTCCGGGACGACCTCCGCTGCTACAATCCGCCCCCGGCGGGCGCACGAGTCCGCCCTTTTTACGTCACATGAGAGCTGGATCGAAGACCTGGAACGCGAAGCCCGGCGAGGTCGAACGTCGCTGGTTCGTCGTCGACGCCGAGGGTAAGACGCTCGGCCGTCTGGCCGTCCCCATTGCCGACACGCTCCGCGGCAAGAACAAGCCCGAGTACACGCCGCACGTGGACACGGGCGACTTCGTGATCGTCGTCAACGCGGAGAAGATCACGGTCACCGGCAAGAAGCTCGACGAGAAGATCTACTACCGGCACTCGGGCTACCCGGGCGGTCTCCGCAAGCGGACGCTGCGCGAGCAGCTCGAGCGCCGCCCGACGGAGGTGCTGCGCAAGGCCGTGAAGGGCATGCTGCCGCGCAACCGGCTCGGCCGCGCACAGATCACGAAGCTCAAGATCTACGCAGGCCCCGAGCATCCGCACGAGGCGCAGTTGCCGCAGCCACTGGAGGTCAACAGCTAAATGGCGGAAATCGCGCAGTACCGTGGCACGGGCAAGCGGAAGACGTCGGTCGCACGCGTCATCCTCAAGCCCGGCGACGGCACATGGTGGATCAACGGTCGCACGCTGGAGGACTACTTCAAGCGCACCATCCACCGCGTCCAGGTAGTCGCCCCGCTGAAGGTGGCGGAGGCCGAGGGCACATACGACGTCCGCGTCCGAGTCCACGGCGGCGGCCCCACAGGCCAGGCCGGAGCGGTGCGGCACGGTGTCGCACGCGCGCTCGTCGAGGCCGATCCCGAGCTCCGCGTACCGCTCAAGCGCGAGGGCTTCCTCGCCCGGGACGCGCGGATGGTCGAGCGCAAGAAGGCCGGCCTCAAGAAGGCCCGCAAGGCGCCTCAGTGGGCCAAGCGCTGAGCTTGGCCTCCAGCTCGAAGACCAGATAGCTTCAATCGCCCTCGCCGCGAAACGCGGAGGCGATGTCGTCGGGGAGCTCGTCGACGTCGTCGGCGATCCACGCGACCCTTCCAGCCTCCCAACACTCTCGGGTACGCCCAGCGGCAGTGAACCGATAGGTTGTCGCGCCCATGACGCGACGCTACTTCGGAACCGACGGCGTTCGGGGAGTCGTTGGGAAGGACCTCACCCCCGAGCTCGTCGAGCGCCTCGGCCGGGCGGCGACGCTGTGGGCCGGTGGCGGGGCCGTGCTCGTGGGCCGCGACACGCGTGCCTCGGGCCGCGAGCTCGAGCACGCCTTCGCCTCCGGCGTCGCGTCGGCCGGCGGTCATGCGGTGCTCGCGGGCGTTCTGCCGACGCCGGCCGTCGCGCTGTTGTCGCTCGATCTCGGCGCCGTCATCTCCGCCTCGCACAACCCGCCGGAGTACAACGGCGTCAAGCTTTTCGACGGCGACGGCGGGAAGCTCACCGACGCGGCGGAGGAGGAGATCGAAGCCCTGCTCGACGCGCCTCCGGCCCGCGCGGAGGAAGGCGGCATCGACAACCTCGAGGTGGTCGGCTCGAGCTACGTCCGCCACGTCGTGGAGCGCTTCGGCGGCGATCTCTCCGGGTTGAAGCTCGCCGTCGACTGCGCGAACGGGGCCTATTCGGCGATCGCGCCGAAGGCGTTTGAGGAGCTCGGCGCGGAGGTGGTCGCGATCGGCGACCGGCCGGACGGGTCGAACATCAACATCGGCTGCGGCGCCACCGACCTGCGCGCGCTTCAGGAGGTCGTCGCCGGGGAGGGCTGCGATCTGGGGGTCGCCTTCGACGGCGACGGCGACCGGATGCTGGCGGTCGACGAGCGCGGCGAGGCGGTCGACGGCGACGCGATCCTCGCGGTGCTGGCGCTCGACCTCGGCGTCGACCTCGTTGCGGTCACGCAGATGACGAATCTCGGCTTCCACCGGCTCATGGCCGAGCGCAGCATTCGCGTCGTCACCACGGACGTCGGCGACCGCTACGTGCTCGAGGCCCTGAAGCGTGAGGGCGGCGTCCTCGGCGGCGAGCAGTCGGGCCACATCATCTACCTCGAGGACCACGTGACGGGTGACGGGCTCGCCGCGGCCCTGCTGCTGTGCCGGGCGCTCGACGGCCGGAAGCTGTCGCAGGCGACAGCCGTGCTCGAGCGGTATCCGCAGGCGACCGCGAACGTTCCCGTGTCCGGCAAGGAGCTCACGGAGCCGCTGCTCACGGAGGTCGCGTGGCTCAACGCCGAGCTCGCGCCGGACGGCCGCGTTCTCGTGCGCCCGTCGGGGACAGAGCCTGTTGTACGGGTGCTCGCGGAGGCCGCGGAGCAGGGGAAGGCGGACACCCTCTGTGCTAGCATCGCGGCGCTCGTAGCATCCGAGCTCGGCTGACCGCACCCGAAGGCGGGAGCGGGGAGGAGGCCGGGCTCGTCGTGCTTTCAGAGAGGAATTCTCCGAGAAACGGGGGATAATCGGCTCACATGTGCGGGATCATCGGATACGTCGGAAGCCGGGAATGCCAGCCGATCCTCCTGCACGGCCTCCAGCGGCTCGAGTACCGCGGCTACGACTCCGCGGGCCTCGCGTTCGTGGAGAACGGGAAGCTCGCCGAGATTCGCGCCGTCGGCAACCTCCGCGAGCTCGAGGACGCGGCCGCGCTCAAGTCGTCCCAAGCGACCACGGGCGTCGGGCACACACGCTGGGCGACCCACGGCCGCGTCTGCGCCGAGAACGCGCACCCGCTGACGGGGTGCGTCGACGGCGACATCGATCTCGTCCTCAACGGGATCGTCGAGAACTACCGCGAGCTGAAGGCGTCGCTGCTCGAGGACGGGCACGAGTTCTCGTCCGAGACGGATGCCGAGGTGATCGCCCACCTCGTCGAGCGGCACTACGAGGGCGACCTCGTCGCGGCGGTGCGCGCGGCCTACGCCGAGCTCGAAGGGCACTTCGCATTCGTCGTCCTCCACCGCGAGCATCCGCAGCTGCTCGTCGGCGCGCGGCACCAGTGCCCGCTGCTCGTGGGGGTCGGTGACGGGGAGATGTTCCTCGCGTCGATGGCGGCCGCCTTCCTGGACGACACGCGCCGGATCCAGCTGATCGAGGACGACGAGATCGTCGCCGTGACGCCGGATGGTGCGACGTTCTGGACCGTCGACGGGGAAACCGTCACGCGCGGCGAGGAATACGTGTACTGGGACATCGAGGCGGCCGAGAAGGGTGGCTTCGAGACGTTCATGCTCAAGGAGATCTACGAGCAGCCGGACGCGATCGAGGAGACGATCGGCGACCGGATCCGCCACGGGCGGCTCG
>JBKJWA010000171.1:0-5989 GCA_046716705.1 Gaiellaceae bacterium | reverse complement strand
TTCATCGCCTTCACCGACATCGAGCCCTTCGTCGAGACACCGCCCGCGGAGCTGCCGGCGGAGCCGCACGCGCTCTTCGTCGGCGTGCTCGAGCAGTACAAGAACGTCGACCACCTCGCCGCCGCCTGGCGGCTCGTGGCCGAGCGGGTGCCCAGGGCCACTTTGCGGCTGATCGGCGACGGCCACCGTCGCGACGTCGCCGAGAGCCTCGTCTCGGAGTTCCCCGATCGCGTGTCCTGGACGAAGGCGGTGCCGGGGGACGAGATCGCGCAAGCGCTCGACGACGCCTGGCTCCTGCTGTTGCCGTCCCGTGCCGAGGGCACGCCGCGGATCGTGCTCGAGGCGTTCTGTCGCGGCCGCGCCGTCGTGGGCGGGCGCGTCGGCGGCGTCCCGGACCTCGTCGAGGACGGCGTCAGCGGCCTGCTCGTCGATCCTGACGACGTGAACGGCATCGCGGACACCGTCGTGCGGGTGCTCGGCAACCGGGAGGAGGCCGACCGGATGGGGCGTGCCGCGCGCGAGCGGGCGAACGCCTTCCTGTTCACGCCCGAGGAGTTCGCGGAGCGGACGTCGGCGCTCGTCGAGCGGGCGGTGTCAGGGCGATGAAGACCCGCGTCCTGTTCGTCGGCCGCACGCGCTACCGGCTGCCGCTGCCGTCGTGGCTCGAGCGGAAGTGGGACGCGGTCGGCGACGCGCTCGACTACCGGGTGCTTGCGAGTGCCGCCGAGGGGACGCGCTCCCGTGGCCGCTTCGAGCTCATCCGGCCGTCGGCAGCCGCGGACGGCTTTGCGTTCTACGCACGGCTCCCCTTCCGCGTGCGCCGGGCGATCAGGCGCTTCCGGCCCGAGGCGATCGTCGCCGAGGACCCGCGGACGGCGACGCTCGTGATGCTCGGCCGGCGGCTCGCGGGCGGCCCGCGCGCGAAGGTGATCTGCGAGGTGCACGGCGACTGGCGCCACTCGACGCGCCTCTACGGCGCCCGTGGAAGGCGCGTGCTGTCGCCGCTCGTCGACGCACTCGACCGCTACGGCGTGCGCCACGCCGACGCCGTGCGCGCCCTCTCGCTCTACACGGCGACGCTCGTGAAGGAAGAGCGCGGCGAGCTACCCGATGGGGTGTTCCCCACGTACACGGATCTCTCGGTGTTCACCGAGAGGCCGTTGCGGCCTCTGCCAGAGACGCCCACGGCGCTCTTCGTCGGCGTGCTCGAGCGCTACAAGAACGTCGACGGCCTCGTCGCCGCCTGGCGGCGCGTCGCGGACCGCCTGCCGGCGGCGCGGCTCGTCGTCGTCGGCACGGGGCCGCTGCGAGCCGAGGTCGAGCAGCTCGTGGCCGAGCTGCCCGGACGCGTCGAGCTGATCGCGGAGCTGCCGCCGGAAGGCGTATCGGCCGCCCTGGACGACGCGACGCTGCTCGTCCTGCCGTCGCGTCACGAGGGTCTTGGCCGCGTCGTCATCGAGGCATTCGCCCGGGGACGCGGCGTCGTCGCCAGCCGCGCGGGCGGTGTGCTCGATCTCGTCGACGACGGCGTCCAGGGCCTGCTCGTCGATCCTGAGGACACCGTCGGCCTGGCCGGCGCGCTCACCACGGTGCTCTCGCAGCGCGACGTTGCGGAACGGCTCGGCGCGGCAGCTTCGGCGCGCTTTGCGGACTGGCACCAGACCGCCGACGAGTTCGCGGCACGTACGAAGGAGCTCGTGGACTGCGCCCTAAACTAGATTCATGAGAGCCGACGAGCTCAAGCAGCGGCTGAAGAACGGCGTCTATCGGACGCTCGGAGAGGCCGCGACCGGCGCCGGCGTCGTCGTGAACGGCGATGGCCGGACGCTGCGCGTCCTCATGTACCACAAGATCAACGACGAACCCGAGAACTCGGTCACAGTGCCCGTCTCGCTCTTCGACGAGCAGCTCGCGCAGCTCGGCGAGCTGGGCTACACCGCGGTCTCGCTCGACGATGTGCTCGCGTACTACGTCGACGGCGTGCCGCTGCCCGACGGCGCCGTGCTGATCACGTTCGACGACGGCTACCGCGACAACCTCGAGAACGCCATGCCGGTGCTCGAGAAGTACGGCTATCCGGCGGTGCTGTTCGTCCCCATCGGCTACTTGGACGGGTCCCGGCCGCTGCCGCACGACGAGCACCTGGCGAGCCGCGGCATCCTCAACCGGACGCTCCAGTGGTCGGACCTCGCCGATCTGGACGCCGCCGGCGTGCGAATCGAGTCGCACGGGATCGGGCACCGGCCGCTCGCCGATCTCGAGATCGACGAGGCGGCGCGCGAGATCACGCTGTCCAAGCTGCGGCTCGAGGAGGCGCTAGGACGTACCGTGCGCGCCTTCGCTTACGTGAAGGGCTCGGAGGCGCACTACCGGCTCGTCCACCTGAGCCTGCTCAAGCAGGCGGGTTACGAGGTCGCCTTCACGTCCATCTCGGGCGCGAACGGGCCGCAGACGGACCCGCTGCAGCTCCACCGCTACAACGTCGAGCCGTTTCCGGCGCGGACGTTCGAGCTCGTGCTCGCCGGCGCGTGCGACCTGATCGGGGTCAAGGACACGGTGGCCGGCACGCACGCGCGGCGGTGGTTCAACGCCGCGCTCGGCACCTCGTCCAAGTGAGCCTCACGTTCCTGGGACGTCGCTGGCAAAGGAGGCAAGCGAGCGGCGCGCAGGGCAGTACTGAGTACGGCCAAGCGCCGCTCGCGCAGGATCCTGCCGCCAGCGACGTCACCCTTCGGCGGGGCCTGGCTCCGCCGGGCGGGAGCCGAAGGGGGCCAGGGACGTGAGATTCGAGCTCGTCTCGTACGGGCCGGAGCATCGCGACGACTATCTGCGGCTGCTCCGCCAGGCCTGGGGCGAGGATGCGCTCTCACCCGACGAGTTCGACTGGTGGTTCGACGGCAACCCGGCCGGCTCGCTGCGCTCGGTGGCGGTGATGGACGGCCGTGTCGTCGGCGTCGCCGGGCACTCGCTGTACCGGGTGGTGCTCGAGGGCGAGGAGGCTGTCGCGAGCGCGTCCGTGCATGCCGTGACGGATCCGTCAGCCCGCGGCCGGGGCATCTTCGTCGAGCTGGAGCGTAAGCACGAGCGCGAGGCGAAGGAGATGGGCGTCGCCTGCGTGCTCGCCTTCGCGAGCGCGCCGACGGCGCCGCTCTTCCTCGGCCCGCTCGGCTGGACGCCGATCGGAGAGCTCCGCGTCTGGGCGCGGCCGGCATGGGGGAAGTCGTCTCGCGACGGGCGGCCACTCGGAACCGACGCTGCGACCGACTGGCCGAACCACGTGATCCGCGACGAAGCGTTCTTGAAGTGGCGTTACCTCGACTCGCCGCGCGGCTACGAGATGATCGCGAGCGATCCGGGATACACCGTCGTCTGGCCGGCGAAGCGGCACAAAGGGAGGAAGATCTCCGTGGTGGCCGACCACGTCGGAGGATCAGAGCTCCTGCGCGACGCCCGAGGGCTGGCCCGGGCGCGGTTTCAGTTCGCGCTGCCTGCGCCCGAGCAGCGGAGGGCGTACCTCGCGGCCGGTTTCCTGCCCACGCCGCAGTCGCTGAACTTCATGGGCAAGGCCCTCGCCGGGCGGCTGAACACCGATCCCCGCGCATGGCGCGTCACCCTCGGCGACACGGATTTCTTCTGATGAAGCGGCTGATCTTCATCACGCAGCAAGTCGATCCGGGGCACCCGGCGCTCGCGGCCACCGTGCCGAAGATCCGCGCGCTCGCGCAGCTTGTCGACGAGGTGGTCGTACTCGCCGACCGCGTGCTCCCCGGCACGTTGCCGGGGAACTGCCGCAGCCTCTCCTTCGCCTCGCGCACGAAGGCCGGGCGCGGCCTGCGCTTCGAGGCTGCGCTGGCGACGGAGCTCCGGCCGCGGCCGGTTGCGATCGTCGCCCACATGTGCCCGATCTACGCCGTGCTGGCGGCGCCGCTCGCACGGCCGCTCGGCGTGCCGCTGCTGCTCTGGTTCACGCACTGGAAGCGCACACGGACGCTGGAGGCGGCCGAGAGGGCCTCGACAGCCGTCGCGTCCGTCGACCGGCGCTCCTTTCCCATCGACTCGCGGAAAGTCGTCGCGATCGGTCACGGCATCGACCTCGACGAGTTCCCATGCCGCGCGGAGGGCCAACGGGCGAGCGACTTCCGCGTCGCGTCGCTCGGTCGCTACTCGCGCGCGAAAGGGCTCGAGACGATCGTCCGCGCGATCGCGTTGCTCGACCGCGTGCGGTTGGAGGTGTTGGGTCCTGCGCTCTCAGCCGCCGAGCGCGACCACAAGGGGGATCTGGACCGCCTAGTTGCAGAGCTCGGCCTCGAGAAGCGTGTCAGGCTCGACAGCGCCGTGCTGCGCTCGGAGGTGCCGGCCGTGTTCGACCGGGCCGACTGCCTCGTGAACAACATGGAGGCGGGCGCGCCCGACAAGATCGTCTACGAAGCGGGGGCGAGCTGCCTGCCGGTCATCGCCTCGAACCCTGTCTTCGACCAGCTGCTGGACGGCCTGCTCGTGCCGCTCGACTTCGCCCGCGACGATCCCGAGCAGCTCGCTGCGCGCATCGAGCGGCTGGCCGCGATGGAGCCGTCCCAGCGAGCGTCGATCGGCCGCGTGCTGCGCGAGCGAGTGGCGGCAGGCCACTCCGTCCAGCACTGGGCCGAACGTATCCTCGAGGTGGCGCAGCGATGAGCACGAACGGGGCAAAGGTCCTCCACTTCCAGAAGGTCGCCGGCATCTCGGGGTCGGAGGCGCACCTGCTCTCGCTGCTGCCGAGGCTCGCCGAGCGCGGCTGGGACGTGCGGATGCTCATGCTCCACGAGAACGAGCCGGGCGCGTGGGACTTCGGGCGAGAGCTCGAGGCGCGTGGCGTGCCGCTCGACGCCATTCCCATTGCGCGGGACTTCGATCCCGCCGCCTTCATGCGGCTCGTGTCCTATGTAGGCCGCGAGCGCCCCACGATCCTCCACACCCACCTTGTCCACGCCGACGCGTACGGCCAGATCGCCGGCGCGCTTGCGGGGGTGCCGGTACGGGTGTCGACGAAGCACGGCTTCAACGAGTTCCGGGAGGGACGCGCGTTCGCGCTCGCCGACCGGGGCGTGGCAAGCCTCGCGCACGTCCACATCGCCATCTCGCGCGGCCTCGCGCAGTATCTCGAGCAGGCCGAGGGCTTCGACGCCGACGACTTCGAGATCGTCCACTACGGCATCGCGCCGCGGGGCGACCCGCCGCCGTATGCTGAGTCGGCGCCTCGCCTCCTCTGCGTCGGCCGCTTGATCCCGATCAAGGGCCACATCGTGCTCCTGCGCGCGTTCGCGGAGGCGCGCCGGGAAGTGCCCGGCCTGACGCTCGACATTGCGGGCCGCGGGCCGCTCGAGCCGGCGCTCAAAGCGCTCGCGCGCGAGCTCGATGTCGCGGACGCCGTGCGCTTCCTCGGCTACGTGTCGCCGATCCAGGACGCGATCGAGCGCTCGGCGGTGATCGTCGTCCCGTCCATGGGCGAGGGCTTCGGCATGGTCGCGCTCGAGGCGATGGAGCGCGCGCGGCCCGTCATCGCGGCGGCGATCGGCGGTCTCGGCGAGCTCGTGGCCGACGGCGAGACCGGCGTCCTCGTCGCTCCAGGCGAGTCGGCGCCGCTCGCGCGCGCGATCGTCGAGGTCGCGGGCGACCTCGAGCGCGCGGCGCGCATGGGCGATGCGGGTCGCCGCCGTGCGCTGACGGAGTTTCTCGAGGAGCGCTGCATCCAACGCACCGAGGAGCTTTATGACCGTGCCTTGAACAGCCACGCCTGATCAAGACAACTAGACTGATTGCATTGTGTTAGAGTAACATTCAGTGCGACGGGCTCGCATCACGAGCGCAGGACAGATGTCGGTCCCGGCGGCGATCCGGAACCGATGGGAGACGCACACCGTGCTGATCGAGGACAGAGACGACCACTTCATCGTCCGCCCGGTGCCGGAGGATCCGATCTCCGCTTTCCGGGGGAGCTTCAAAGGACGCG
>JBKJWA010000170.1:0-2654 GCA_046716705.1 Gaiellaceae bacterium | reverse complement strand
GATGGCGTCCGGAGCCTCGGACGTGAGGATCTCGACGAGCCGAAGGTCCGCGGTCTCGTGCGAGCTCGCCCAGACGTCGGCCGCGTGCTGCTCGGGTGAGTCGTCCTCGCCGAACGCTGCCTGGATCCCGCCCTGCGCCTTGGCCGAGTTACAGGACTGGAGCGCGCCTTTCGTCACGACCGCGACGCGTGCCCCTGCGGCCTCGGCGCTCACCGCGGCGGCGAGACCGGAGGCGCCGGAGCCGACGACGAGGACGTCGCATGGAAGGGCCTTCGGCACGACTGCGTGATAATAGCTAATTCCTAGAATTAGCGGTGCTTATTTGACGCCACAAGCCAGAGCCCCTCTCGCGCGCGGCGAGAGGGGCCAGGCTAGTGAAAGGTGTTACAGGTTGTCGTCGCTGGGGGGCGGGGGCGGTGGCGTCGTGTCGGTGGGTGTTGAGGGCGGTGGCGTCGTGGTTCCAGCCGCGCTTCCACCTCCACCAGCGCGGCCGCCGAGCTTCTGAAGATCGCCGAAGCTCTCGCCCGTCTCTTTCATGTTGAACCACGCACCGGCGGCGATCAGAATCGCGAGGATGAGTCCGACCCATGCGGCCCACGTGCGGAACTCGCTGTCCGCGAAGAACTTGATGACGGTGAACAGGAGCAGCAGCACCGCGAGGAACGTCGTCACCATCGCCGGCCCTACTCCGATCTCGACGTTGAAGTTCGTGAGGCGAATGACCTGCCAGATGATGAGTGCGATGGCGAGCAGACCAGCGATCCAGCCAACGCCGTGCCACATGCTCACTCCGGCCTCGCCAAAGGCACCGAGATCGACTTCCTGCCAGTTGAAGAACGACAGAATCAGAAAGAGGATCGTGGCGCCGAGCACGACCTTCGCGCCGTGTGAAAGCTCGGCAAGCTTGTCCATACAGCTCGTCCTTTCTCGTTGGAACTGCGAGAGGTTGATTTAAGCGCAGTTTCGCCGCAGTTACAACCAGCCCTGCTTACCAGACCGAACGCAGCAGCTCCTCGATCTCCTCAGAGCTCGCAGGCCGCGGGTTTGCGCGGGCCCCGGCGCGGGCTGCTGCCGCCGCCGCTAACGCCGGCAAACCATGCTCGGGGACTCCCAGATCGCGGAGGCGTGTGAAGCCCGCCAGGCGCGCGAGCTCCTCGGCCGTTTCCACGGGGCACACCGCGAGAGCGAGGGGGGCGACGCGGGCGTTGAAACGCATCGCGGCGGGCAGGCAGATGGCGTTGAGGGCGCCGTGGGGCAATCCGTACGCGCCGCCGATCGCCTGCGCCATGGCGTGGCCGAGGTAGAGGCCATGCGTCGCGAGCGCCTCGCCAGCTGCCGCGGCACCTTCGAGCAGGTGCGTGCGCGCCTCGAGGTCGCGGAGGTCCTCGAGCACCCGCGGCAACCACTCGACGATGAGAGCCGCCCCTCGCCGCGCAGACTCGAGATCGCCGGGGTAGAGCGCCTCGACGCAGTGGGCAAGCGCGTTCATCGCGGTACCGCCCGTCTCTGGGCGCGGCAGGTCGAGGGTCAGCTTTGGCTCGTAGACGATGCCGGCGAGGCGTGCTCCCGAGCCGCCTCCCACCATGCGCTTGTCGGGATCGCGTACGCCGAAAAAGTCCGTCCACTCGGCGCCGGAGTACGTCGTCGGCACAGACACGAGCTGGAGCCCGGACGCCGCGGACGCAGCCTTGGCCGTGTCGATCGCGCTGCCACCGCCCGCCGCGAGGATGCCGTCGACATCGCCGGGGACGGCAATGCGGTGCGATGGGATCTCGCTCCAGCGGGCGACCGCAGGCAGGCCCGAGTCGTCCCAACGCGCACTGCCGACGAGCAGCGGACGCTCGATGGAGAGCTCCGCGAGCAACGGCTCGAGCTCGTCCAGGCCCCAGCGGACGATCATTCGCCCAGCTTCTCCCTCGCGAACTCGACGAACGCTTCGGCTGCGCGGCTCGGCACGCGTCCGGCGGCGCGCGCGATCGAGATCTGCCGGTGCAGGTCGAGGCCTTCTATACGGATCTCCGCCAGCGTGCCGGAGGCGAGATCGCTCTCCACGGCACGCCGCGAGATGAACGTCGCTCCGTAGCCCGCCTGCACCGCGCTCCTCACCGATTCTTGAAGGCCGAGCACGAGGTCGACCCTCAGGTCGCGCAGGCGGCGACCTTTGCGACGGAGGGCATCCTCGAGCAACTGGCGCACCCCCGCGCCTTCCTGCATGAGGACGAGGGGGAGCTCCATCAGCTCGTCGACGTCGACTGACGAGCCAGCCGACGGATGCCCAGGCGCGCAGACGAGAATCACGTCGTCGGAGAAGAACGGCTCGAAGTCCACCGCGCGGCGAGCGCGCGCCGCACCGACGATGCCTAGCTCGAGGTCGCGGTCGGCGACCAGCGAAACGACGGTCTGCGTGTCGTGGACGGATAGGCGGATGTCGAGCACCGGATTCGCCTGCCGGAACTCGCAGAGCAGCAGTGGGACGACGATCGCCGCAGGCCCTGTCGATGCACCGATCTCCAACGCGCCGGTGAGGGGGCCTTCCGCCGGGAGGCTGATCTCGGCGAGCAGCTGCTCCTCCAGACCCAGCAGCCGTTGCGCTCCGCGGTAGAGGCGCGTCCCGGCGTCGGTGGGAACGACGCGCCGCCCGGAGCGGTCGAGCA
>JBKJWA010000169.1:0-9657 GCA_046716705.1 Gaiellaceae bacterium | reverse complement strand
CCGAGCGCGAGAAGATCGTCGTCACCCTCTACTACTACGAGGAGCTGACGCTCCGCGAGATCGGAGAGGTGCTCGGCGTGACCGAGTCGCGCGTCTCACAGCTGCATACGAAGGCGGTCCTCCGGCTTCGCGCCCGGTTGGCGGGCGTGGCCGCGCGAGGCGCGTCCCAAGCTCAGTAACTCGGGCTAGGCTAGGCGCCGCACACTCGCCACGAGGAGGATTCGTCGCCCATGCCTGCTTTCGATCCGGGAAAGATCCGCAACGTCGCCGTCGTCGGCCATCGCGGGACAGGAAAGACGTCGCTCGTGGAGGCCATGCTCTTCCAGGCCGGCGCGACGAACCGGCTGGGCACGGTCGAGGCAGGCAACACCGTCACGGACTGGGACGAGGACGAGCAGCGGCGCCAGATGTCGCTCTCCGCCTCGCTTGCGCACGCCGAGTGGCAGGAGCGGAAGATCAATCTCATCGACACGCCCGGCGATGCGGGGTTCCAGGGCGATGCGATCGCCTGCCTCACCGTCGCGGACGGGGCGCTCGTCGTCGTGAGCGCCGTCATGGGTGTGGAGGTCGGGACGGGGCGGGTCTGGAAGCGTGCCGAGGCGGGCGGCCTCGCGCACGTCGTCTTCGTGAACATGCTCGACCGTGAGCGTGCCGACTTCTACCGCGCGCTCGGGCAGCTTCAGGAACAGTTCTCGAAACGCTGTGTCGCAGTCTGCCTGCCGATCGGCGTCGAGCACGAGCTGACCGGCATCGTCGATCTCCTGCACCTGAAGTCCTACACGAGCCCCGAGGGCGCCAAAGAGGCGGGGCCCGGCGAGATTCCCGCCGACATGGCGGATGCCGTCGCCGAGTACCGCGAGCAGCTCCTCGACGCAGTCGTCGAGACGGACGAGGGGCTCATGGAGCGCTACCTCGAGGGCGAGGAGCTCGGCGTCGACGAGGTTGCGCACGCCTTGAAGGACGCGGTTACGCGCGGCGAGATCTTCCCGGTCGCCTGCGGCGTCGCGACGAAGAACCTGGGCACGCAGGCCCTGCTCGACCTGCTCGTGGAAGGCGTGGCGTCGCCCGCAAAGCGGGGCTCGCCGATCGAGGTGGACGGGAGCGGGGCGGCAGCGTTCATCTTCAAGACGATCGCCGACCCGTTTGCGGGCCGCATCTCGCTCTTCCGCGTGCTCAAGGGGCCCGTGAAGGCCGACTCGACGCTCGCGAACGTCCGCGCCCACGCGAAGGAGCGTCTCGGCCAGCTGCTGCTGCTGCAGGGGAAGGAGCACACGGCCGAGGGCGAGTTCGCCGAGGGCGACATCGGGGCCGTCGCGAAGCTCAAGGAGACCCAGACCGGCGATCTCCTCCTCGAATCGGAGCGCGCCGTCGAGCTGCCGAAGATCGACTTCCCCGAGCCGGTGATGAGCTTCGCGGTGACGCCCAAGGCGAAGGGCGACGAGGACAAGGCCGCCGCGTCGCTGCGGAGGCTCTCGGAGGAGGATCCGACGCTCGTCCTGCGCCGCGACGAGCGAACCGGCGAGCAGCTGCTGGCCGGGCTCTCCCAGATGCACGTGGAGGTCGCCGTCGACCGGCTGCACAGGCGCTTCGGCGTCGACGTCGACCTCGCCCAGCCGCGCGTTCCCTATCTGGAGACGATCCGCACCGAGTCGCGGGCGCGGGCGAGGTACAAGAAGCAGACGGGCGGACGCGGGCAGTTCGGCGACTGTGAGATCGTGCTCGAGCCGCGCCCCGGCCACGAGGGTTACGAGTTCGTCGACAAGATCGTCGGCGGCGTCATCCCTCAGAGCTTCCGGCCGGCGGTCGACAAGGGCATCCAGGAGGCGATGCTCCACGGCGAGCTCGCCGGCGCGCCCGTCCAGGGCGTGACCGTCCGGCTCGTCGACGGTCAGTACCACAACGTCGACTCCTCCGAGATGGCGTTCAAGATCGCCGGCTCGATGGCCTTCAAGGACGCGTACCAGAAGGCCGACCCGATGCTGCTCGAGCCGATCATGGAGCTCGAGGTGACCGTCCCCGACGAGGCCGTGGGCGCCGTCAACGGCGACCTCAACTCGCGACGCGGCCGGTTGCACGGGATGGAGCCTCTCGGCGGCATGACGACGATCAAGGCCGAGGTGCCCATGGCCGAGGTGCTGACGTACTCGCAGTCGCTCACGTCACTCACGGGCGGGCGCGGCGACTACCACATGTCGTTTCTGCGCTACGAGGAAGTCCCGTCGCACATCGCGCAGAAGCTCATCGACGACGCGAAGAAGGCCCGCGAAGCAGAAAAGGACTAGGCGTGCCCGCCGGCGCTCGCGAGGCGATGACCTGTGCCATCTGCGGACGCACGCTGCTCGTGGGGGAGGACACGACGCGGTTTTCGCCCGACGGCATCGAGTACCTCGACGTGTGCCCGCTCTGCAGGGGGCAGGCGATGGAGGCAGGCTGGTATCGCGAAGGCGACACGAGCCTCCCCGTCCTGGCCGCGCAGCCCCGCAAGGGGTTCTTCGCCCGCCTCTTCGGCGCTCCGCAGGCATCGCCGCCTGCTGTCGCGCAGCCGATCCTCAGCCGCCTCTCCGCCGACCAGCAGGCGATCGTCGAGGCGGTCGCGCTCTTCAACGGCAGCCCTCATCGCCGGACGATCGAGGGTCTCATGCGCAGCCTCGGCACGCCGCGCGCGGCAGTCGAGCCGGCGGCGGAGGGCGACACAGGCATCGTCGTCTGCTGGGACATCTCCTGGTACCGCTATCGCGTCGATGCCGACTCGTCGGACCCCGTCCAAATGGTCGAGCGTGGGTTCGACGCTACCGAGCTCGGCGCCGAGCACGAATGGAACGCGGACGTGGATCTCGCCGGCAGGCTCGTGCCGAGAGTCGCGCCCGAGTAATCGCTGAACCGCGGGGGTATACGACCTACCGCGGCCGTCCTAGACTGCAACTGTCGTGATCTATTGCGTGATCCCGCCTGAGCTCGAAGGCGAGCTCTTGGCCAAGCTCACCGCGTACTACGCGGACAACCCGGACGTGACCGTCATCGTCGACCGGCGGCGGCGCAGCGGCGTGCGCGAGGTTCCCGCGACCACGACCGAGGCTCGCTCCGCCCGCGAGCGCCGGCGGCAGCGCATCCCCGGCACGTTCCCCTCTCTCGAAGCGCCGCTCAACTAGACTCGCGCCCGGTGGCGACGGGCACGCAGACGCGTCAGAACCTCATCGGCGGCGACTGGGTCGACGCCGGCGACGAGACGTTCGAGAGCCGCAGCCCCGCCAACGGTGACCTGATCGGGACGTTCCCGCGGTCGTCGGCGGACGACGTCGATCGTGCCGTGGCCGCCGCGAAAGAGGCGTACGCGAGCTGGCGGCTCGTACCCGCCCCGAAGCGCGGCGAGATCCTCTTCCGCTTCGGGGCGCTCGTGGCAGAGGCGAAGGACGAGCTCGCGGACCTCATGTCGCGTGAGATGGGGAAGGTGCTCGCCGAGGCGGGCGGCGACGTCCAGGAAGCCGTCGACATGAGCTACTACATGGCCGGCGAAGGCCGTCGGCTCTTCGGCCATACAACGCCCTCCGAGCTGCCCGACAAGTTCCAGATGAGCGTCCGGCAGCCGATCGGCGTCGTCGGCGTGATCACGCCGTGGAACTTCCCGATCGCCATTCCTTCGTGGAAGATCGTCCCGGCGCTCGTCTGCGGCAACACCGTGGTCTTCAAGCCCGCCAATGACACGCCGATGCTCGCCCAGCGCTTCGTGGAGCTGCTCGTGGAGGCGGGCGTGCCCGACGGCGTCGTCAACCTCGTGCACGGCTTCGGCCGTGAGGTGGGGGACAGGATCGTCCGGCATCCCGACGTCCGTGTCGTGACGCTCACAGGGTCGCGCGAGACGGGCGTGGCGGTGCTCGAGGCCGCCGCCGAAGGGCTCAAGCACGTCCATCTCGAGCTGGGCGGCAAGAACGGGATCATCGTCATGGACGACGCCGACCTCGACCTTGCCGTGGACGGCATCGTCTGGTCGGCGTTCGGCACGTCCGGCCAGCGCTGCACGGCAGCGAGCCGCGTCATCGTCCACCGTTCGGTCTACGGCGACTTGCGCTCGCGGCTCGTAGCGGCCGTCGAGAAGCTGCAGCTCGGGCCCGGCTGGGAGCCCGAGACTGACGTCGGCCCGGTGATCAACGCCGCAGCGCTCGAGAAGATCCACTCGTACACCGAGATCGGGCGGGACGAGGGGGCGACGCTGCTCACCGGTGGCGAGATCGCCGGCGAGAACGGGCTGGACGTAGGCTTCTTCTACCGGCCGACGATCTTCGCAGACGTCGAGGGCGACATGCGGATCGCACAGGAGGAGATCTTCGGGCCGACGACGGCCCTCATCCCGGTCGACGACTTCGACGAGGCCGTGCGCGTCGCCAACGGCATCCGCTACGGGCTCTCGTCCTCGATCTTCACTGCGGACGTGAACCGCGCGTTCCGCGCAATGCGCGACCTCGAGGCCGGCATTACGTACGTCAACGCCGGCACGATCGGGGCCGAGGTGCACCTGCCGTTCGGCGGCACGAAGGACACGGGCAACGGCCACCGTGAGGCCGGCCAGGCCGCGCTCGACGTCTTCACCGAGTGGAAGTCGATCTACGTCGACTACTCCGGGAAGCTCCAGCGCGCCCAGATCGACACGGAGCCCTGAGAGCGCGTCTCTTTACCGACGGGGGCTCGCGCGGCAACCCGGGGCCGGCGGCGTACGGTTACGTGCTCGAAGCGGAGGACGGCACCGTGCTGGCGGCTCACGGCGAGGCGATCGGCGTGGCGACGAACAACGTCGCCGAGTACCGCGCACTGCTCGCCGGGCTCGAGCGGGCGGTTGACACGGGAATCGCCGAGCTCGCAGTCATCTCTGATTCCGAGCTGCTCGTGAAGCAGATGCGCGGCGAGTACAAGGTGAAGAACGCGGCCCTGCGCGAGCTGTGGGAGGAGGCGCAGCGGACAGCACGCCGTCTCTCCCGGGTCACGTACGCGGCTGTCCGGCGTGAGGAGAACGAACTCGCGGACCGCCTCGTCAACGAGGCGCTCGACGGGGACACGAGGAGCGGATGAAGGGGCTCGAACCCTCGACCTTCTGCATGGCAAGCAGATGCTCTACCAACTGAGCTACATCCGCATGAGCGGCTCGAGTATAGCTCCCGCCCGGTTTCTGGCGAGCTTCTGCGCTGACCGTCCAATGACGTCGACAACCCGACGCGGCATTCACGATCGCGTCGGAGAGCCGGTGCCCCAGCTAGAATGGTGGCTGCGAACGAGTATCGACTGCGCACCGGCGCCTTCCCTATCCGTTCGAGTACACGTATCCCGGGCGAGAGGGGATCGATTGAGTTCGAAGTCCAAAAGACAGCAGACGGCGGCGAAGAGGACGCGGGAGCAGGCCGTCCGTGAACGCCGCGAGTTGAAGCAGCAGAAAAAGCAAGCCGCAGCCGTCGAGCGCCGCGCCCGAGCCGCGGGCACCTGGGTCGATCCTGATCCCGAGCCCGCCGACACCAACCCTGAGAACGGCGAGGTCGATCCCGACAGCGGCGCGGCAGCCGAAGACCGCGCTGAGGAAGAGACTCATTAGCTCCGCGACTCCCGTTCGTCGTACGACTGCGCGTCTCGCATTCTGTCCGGTGTGCGGGCAGGAACAGGTGGGCAAGCTCGCGAGCGAGGTCGGCAATCCGGAGATGGCGCTTTGCGCCGGGCGCTGTACAGGCGCTTGGCACGTGCTCATCGCCCTGCGCCAGTGCGAGGCGACGAGCGAACGCGTCGCCGTCCGACGCCGGACCGAAACCGACGCGCGACAGGAGCACGCGCCGACGCTCTCACAGCTTCTCCTCGGACGCTGGCGAGCCGGGGACTGGGCGGTCCCACCGGAATACGTCAGCGCGCAGCTGTTGTAGGGCTCGGCCCTGTCGTGAGCGTCTAGCGGACGACCCAGAGCTCGCGCTGCGGCGTGCTGAGCCATTCGACGCCCTGCGACGTGACGAGAACGTTCTCCTCGAGCCCGATGTAGCCGCGCCCCGGCACGGCCGTTCCGAACTCGAGCGTGAACACGTTCCCCTCCTCGACGACGCCCATGGGAGCGGCGCCGTAGCGGTCCCAGCGCGGGCCGAGCAGGGTGCCGCCGTCGTGCGCCGCACGGCCGAGCTGATGCCCGAGCGCGTACATCGGCTCCGGGAAGCCGGCTGCGACGAGCGTCTCGCGCGCGGCGGCGTCCACGTCCGAGCCGATCGCTCCCGGCTTCAGAACGGCGACACCGGCGTCCACGGCTGCCCAGAGCGCGGTCCAGGCGGAGTCGACCTCCGCGGGGATCCCGTCGCCGTCTGCGAGGTACCAGACGCGCTGGAGGTCCGAGCAGTAGTCGTCTCGGTGGACACCGAAGTCGATGTGCAGGAGCTGGCCGCGCTCGAGGCGGAGCTCGCTCGGCGACGAGTGACCGACGTCCTTGTCGGGACCGGCGTTCACGGCCGGACAGTGATCCTCGCCCCACGCGTAGCCGAGGCCCCGCTTCGCCACCTCGTCGTGCATGACGGCGGCGATCTCCAGCTCAGACTGGCCCGGTTGGAGCGACCCCGTGACGCGTTCGAAGATCTCCTCCGTGTCGGCGACGGCCGAGCGGATCCGGCGCACCTCGTCTGGTGACTTCCTGCCGCGGAGGGCGTTCACGATCGCTTCGGACGAGACGAGACGGTGCGCGTACGGCGTTCCCGCGAGCGTCTCCTGGAGCACGAGCCAGAGCCCGTGCGTGAGGCCGTCGGCGGCGGGGTCCGACGTCGAGTAGTTGATCGCGATCGATCGCGGGTCGAGCCGCTGGACCCAATCCAGCAGGTGCGGAGCAAGGCTCTCGTCGTAGCCGACGACCTCGCCGTAAGCGCCCAGCTCGCGGAGATTCGGTGCGTCGAAGCGGCCGACGATGGCGATCCGCTCTCCGCCCGCCGCCACGAGGAACGCGCTCTGCCACGCGCAGTACGTGCCGGCAATGAGGTCGAGGCACGGGTCCTTCGTGAGCAGCGTCTCCCGCGTGAGCGTGAGCCAGAGATCGACGTCCCGCTCGCGGAGGATCCCCATGGCCTGGTCGAGCTTCTCGTGGATGAGCACGTGCGGCGTGGTCAGGATCGGCACACTAGCCTTCACCGAGCGCCAGCGAGACCGCGTCGTCGAGCGTCACGTTTCGCCCCTCCTCGCGACCGCGTTCGAAGTCCGGAGTCGCCGAGGCGAGGATCGTATCCCTCCGACGTGACGACCGGCTCCCCGGTGTGAACGCCCATCCGGACGCGAACCGGCCCGTCCGCCAGGTCGCGCTGGGCCGTGCCCGCCGCGGCCACCGCATCGGTGCGCGCGAGAAGGCCACGAAGAACGCCTCCCCCTGCGTGTCCACCTCGACGCCGTTGTGGCGCGAGAAGACGTCGCGCAGCACCGTCCGGTGTTCCGCGAGCACGTCTGCATAGCCCTCTCCGAGGTGATCGAGGAGGCGCGTCGAGCCCTCGATGTCCGTGAACAGCAGGGTGACCGTGCCGGTTGGCAGCTCCCGCATCCGAACATGATCCCGCATGGTGAATGTCCTGCCAAGGCGCGTCACGACGGGGCTACGATGTCCGCGTGGCGACGTGGCCGAGTGGTTAGGCAGAGGCCTGCAAAGCCTCGTACAGCGGTTCGAATCCGCTCGTCGCCTCCTCCCCTGCTGCTGCTAGCTGCGCTATTGCTCCCTGTCGCAGCGTGCTCTACAGATACCGACGGCACCCCGTCGGTATCGCTCGACGCAGAGCAGCTCGTGCGCCGGCTCGCGGACCTCCCTCCGGGCTTCGATCTCGTGCTAGCCGAGTCCAGGCGATCGGCACCGAGACACAGGCTCATCGCTATCGCCTTGGTAAGCAGCACACGGTGACCTCGGCCTGGCGGGTCCGCAACGGCCTCTCGTCGTGCACGACAGTGGGCCGCGAGCCTGACCTGGAGGAGGTGCTCGTCGTCGCCCGCGCATAGCAGGCACGGATCGCGTGGGCCCTCCGCGAAGGCCGAAGGTAGACTCGGCCGGCGTGGCAGGTAACGGCGAATCCGTGGGCACGGCTGTGCTCGGCGCCGGGCCCGCGGGGCTCACGGCGGCGTACGTGCTTGGCCTGCGCGGCGCTCCCGGCGTGGTCTACGAGGCGGACGGGCTGGTCGGTGGCATCGCGAAGACGGTGGAGTACAAGGGGTACCGCTTCGACCTCGGCGGCCACAGGTTCTTCACGAAGCTCGCGCCCGTGGAGCGGCTGTGGGAGGACGTCATGGGAGACGAGTTCCTCGTCAGGCCCCGCCTGTCGCGCATCTATTACGACGGCAAGTATCTCGCGTACCCTCTGCTCGCCCGCGACGTGCTTTCGCGGCTCGGGCTCGTCGAGTCGGCGCTCTGCGCGCTCTCGTACTTCGGCGCCCGCCTGAGCACGACGAGGACGACCCCGGAGACGTTCGAGGAGTGGGTGACGTGGAACTTCGGCTCCCGGCTCTACGACGCGTTCTTCGCCTCGTACACGGAGAAGGTTTGGGGCATACCAGGCTCCGAGATCCACGCCGAGTGGGCGGTACAGCGGATCAAGGACTTCTCGTTCGGAAAGGCTCTGCTGCGCGCGCTGCACCTCACGCGCCAGACACCGACAACGCTCATCGAGGAGTTCCACTATCCGCGCCTCGGCCCGGGTCAGATGTGGGAGCGGATGCAGGCTCGTGTGGAAGACAGGGGCATCGACGTGCGCTTGCAGCACCGGGCGATGGCCGTCCACCACGAGCCGGGTCACGTCACCGATGTGACCATCGAGCACGACGGAAGGACTGAGGACGTAGCAGTTGACGCGGTGCTCTCGAGCATTCCGCTGAGGGAGCTCGTGCTCAGCCTCGATCCTGTCCCTCCCGAAGAGATCACGGCCGCCGCCGAACGCCTGCGCTACCGCGCGCTCTGCCTCGTTGCCCTCGTCATCGACCACGAGGAGCCGTTCCCGGACAACTGGATCTACCTTCACGACCCTGACACGCGCGCCGGCCGGGTGCAGAACTTCGGCGCCTGGAGCCCCGACATGGTGCGACCGGGCACCACCTGCCTCGGAGTCGAATACTTCTGCTTCGAGGGCGACGACATCTGGGAGCTTCCCGATGAACAGGCGGTGGCGTTCGCGACGGAGGAGCTCGCGCGGATCGGCCTCGTCGACCCGGCCTCGGTAGTGGACGGCGTGAAGGTGCGCGTGCCGAAGGCCTACCCGATGTACGACGGGGACTACCGTGAGGCCGTTGCGGTGCTGCACGGCTATCTCGCGGGCTTTGACAACCTCAAAACCTTCGGTCGCAATGGCCTCCACCGCTACAACAACCAGGACCACTCTATGTGGACGGCGATCCTCGCCACGCTCAACCTCCTGGACGGGACGGAGTACGACGTGTGGTCGGTAAACACCGAGGCCGAGTACCACGAAGAGGGTGACGCAGTCGACTCCCTCCTCGATGTCGACCTCGTGGGCTGACGCTGCCGACCCGGCGGTCTCCGTCGTCATCGGCGAGAACGGCGCAGGCACGTTCGCCGACGTCGTCGAGCCGCTCAGGCCGTTGCCGGGTGGCGTCGAGGTCATCGTCCGCAACGGCGGGGAGCCGCTCGTTCCCGAGCAGTGGCGAGACGGCATCGACACGGCGCAGGGAGAG
>JBKJWA010000168.1:0-2500 GCA_046716705.1 Gaiellaceae bacterium | reverse complement strand
GCTCGATCTCGCCCACCGCGTCGAGGTCGGCAGTGCCGAGAGGGCGGATCTCGATCACGCAGGCACCTTCGCGTCGGGGTCTCTCACGTAGACGGGCCAGACCGAGTCGGCGGGGCCGAACTCCGCTGCGATCGACACGTGCAGCCGCGCATGGGGAACGTGGAGCGGGCTCTCGTCCGCGGGAACGACGGCGCCTCGCTCCTCGAGCGCCGTGCGGTAGCGCAGCGCGCCGTCACCGACACATGTCACGCCTTCGGCGTCGAGCTCCGCCGCCGGTAGCGCACGGGCCTGGCCGCCGACCTTCGTGAACACCTCGCGGCGTCCTGCGTCGATCACCGGCAGCGCGCCGGGAGCACCCGCGGCCAGCGCGTCGAGCGTCGAGATACCCGCGACGGGCACGCCTCGCGCCAGCGCGAAGCCGCGTGCGAGCGCGAGCCCGAGCCTCGTGCCCGTGAAGCTTCCGGGGCCGGTGCCGACGACGAGCGCGTCGACGTCTTCAGTGGAGACGCCGATCTCCGCCAGCAGCTCGTGGGCGTCGGCGAGCACCCGGTACGAGCGCGTCGAGCGCTCGGCGAGCGTCTTGTCTCCGGACACGAGCGCAACCGTCGCGACATGGGTGGCGGTGTCGAACGCGAGGACGAGGCCCACGCCGCGTCAGGTTAGAGATCGAGGTCGATCGTGCGGCGGTTCCCACCTGCATGGGTGAGGCGGACAGACGCGCGTGCCTCCGGCAGCCGCCCGGCGCCTGCCTCCGGCCACTCGACGAACACGACCGCATTCTCGAAGTACGGCTCCAGCCCCGCCCAGTCCGCGTCACCGACCTCCGAGAGCCGGTAGAGGTCGAGATGCGAGACGGTGACGCGACCCTCGTACCGGTTGCCGATCGTGTACGTCGGGCTGGTGACGGCCTGCTCGACGCCGAGCGCGCGACATGCGCCGCGGACGAACGTCGTCTTGCCGGATCCGATCTCGCCCACGACGAGGACGACGTCCCCGGGGCGGAGGCCTGCGGCAAACCGGGCTCCGGCTTCCTCCGTCTCGGCGGCAGAGGTCGTGGAGACGATCAGAACAGACCGAGCTGCTCGGCCGGCGCCGCCACGGCAAACTCGGACTTAGGCTCAGGCTCGGGCTCGGGCTCGGCGACCGGCTCAGCCGCCGTGCCGAGGAGGCCGGGCAACCGCGCGAAGTCCTCCTCGAGCACCGTCAGCATACGCGGGGTGTAGAGCGCCGCCGCCGGGTGATAGAGCGGATAGAGCAGCACGCGGCGGCCGCCGAGCGTGACGTCCTGAGGCTGGCCGTGGACTCGCGTGATGCCGAGCTGCTTCCCGGAAAGGAGCTTGGTCGCGAAGTTGCCGAGCGTCGCGATCACGCGCGGGTCGATCAGCTCGACCTTCTTGAACAGCCAGCTCTCGCATTGTTCGATCTCGTCGGGCACAGGGTCGCGATTGCCCGGGGGACGACACATGAGGACGTTCGTGATGTACACGTCGGAGCGCTCGAGCCCGATGCCGGCGAGGAGTTTGTCGAGGAGCTTTCCGGCCTGGCCGACGAAGGGGAAGCCCTGCTTGTCCTCGTGGAACCCGGGCGCCTCGCCGACGAACATGAGGTCGGCGTTCGGGTCGCCGACGCCGAACACAACCTGCGTGCGGCCTTCGGCGAGCCGGCAGCGCGTGCAGCCGGCGGCCTCCTGCTGTAGCTCGTCTAGCCGGGCGAGGCGCTCCGCCTGATCCATCGATTCGAGTCTAGGAGGTCTCGCGGATGGACGGCTAATGCCCACAGCCGCACGAACCGCCGCAGCACCCACCGCCGCCGAAGCTCGGCTGCGGCGACTCGCCGATGGCCGCGAAGACCGACAGCTGGCGGCGGACGTTCGCTGCCCCGCAATCGGGGCAGTCCGGCTCTTCGCCGTTCCGCACGAGCTCCTCGAAGTGCGACTCGCAGGCCATGCACACGTACTCGTAGATCGGCATCGCTTGGTCAGTCTAACGGCACGAGATACAATCGCCGCTGCCCGGTATCCGTTACGGAACTGGAGCTAATCGATGTTCGACACCGTCACCGTCATCGGCGCCGGCAGGGCCGGCACAGCGATCAGCGCTCGCCTCCGCGAGCGGGGCATCGAGCTACGCGAAGCCGGAGGCGACCTCGTCCTCCTCTGCGTCCCGGACACGGCGATCGCGGACGTCGCCGCGTCGATCGACTCGGGCCCGTGGGTCGCGCACGTGAGCGGGACGACGCCCCTCGCGGCGCTCAGTCCGCACGTGCGGCGCTTCAGCGTCCACCCACTTCAGACGCTCGTCAAGAGCCGCGGCCCGGAGCAACTTGACGGGGCGTTCGCCGCCGTGACGGCGGAGACCGACGATGCGCGTGAACGCGCGGCGTGGCTCGCGACGACGCTCGGCCTCGAGCCATTCCTGCTCGACGACGCGGCGCGGACGCTCTACCACGCGGGCGCCGTCATCGCCTCGAACTACCTCGTCACCCTCTACCGAGCCGCGGC